>JAJZJJ010000040.1 GCA_021810175.1 Acidobacteriota bacterium
TCAGGTGGCGCAACCCAACCGGGGCCGCGTTAGCGACCCCACAAGCCGCTTCGAGCGGCTCACAAAAGAAAGCCCCCGGCTCTGCCGGGGGATATTTACTTCAAGGATAGCAATTTGAGGGGTAATTTCCGGCGGAATGGCGGGCGAGCAAGTCAGCAGAGCCACAGAATCTGCCACACGCTCAAGAACGGCTGCGTGTTGGAGGACATCCCCAACCTCGAGCGGCCGACCGCGTGCACCTGATGAGAGGACAGACGAATGAGAAGCCAGACCTGCCTCGGAATCAGATTTCGAGATTTGAACGGCTTCACAGGCGCTGACAGTGAGGGCTAAGCACGATAAAAGTCTCCCGGGGAGAGGGAATGGGCGTAAAATGCGGGCGCTGTTGAAGGCAGAAAGGAAATTCCGGATGAGAGATGTCGATGGCCGGCCCAGAGTGGCCCAGAACAGCATGGCCGCCCGGGTAATTTTAGGATTTCTTGTCACGGCCGGGATGTATTACGTCCTCATCATGCCCATGTTCGTTGAGGCGCTGGAAGAAGGACTCGGATTCAGCACCAAGCAGGCAGGTCTGGTTGGCTCATTTAATGTCTACGGTTTTGCCTGTGGCGGACTCTTCATCGCATTCATTGTTCGCCGAATTCCCTGGAGAGCTACGGCTCAGTTTTTGCTGGTGGGACTTGTTTGCATGGATCTGCTTTCGATTCTTTTTCATACCCCATCCGCCCTAATGGGCATTCGGTTTGTGGATGGTTTTATGGGCGGTGTATTGGGAGGGGTTGCCCTGTCGATCATGGGCCGCACGAAGGCGCCTGATCGTACCTTTGGGGTGGTGGCTCTGCTGCAGGCCATTGCCGCCGGCGCCACGATCATGATCCTGTCACCGTTCGTCCCAAGGTTTGGCGCAAAGGCTTTGTTTGGCGCATTGATCCTGTTTAACGTGGTGACCCTGTCGATGCTACCGCTTCTGCCGGACTATGCAGCTTCAACAACGGAAGGACGTGTTCCCGGCGCCCCGATCGAGAATACAAACCTGAAGCTATTCTTAGCGGCACTCTTCTCGCTGCTCTTTCTTCAGACCGCCTATATGGGGTTGTATTCATTCGTAATAGACCTGGGGACCCATCTTGGTCTGAGTCTGACATTCGCCAGTACAACGCTTGGGATATCGTCCTGGTGTGCAGCGCTCGGCCCTTTGCTTGTGATCGTTCTTTCGACACGCTATGGCGTTTTCAAACCGATTCTCGTGTGTATGCTCGTGGGGCTGGTCGGCATGTATGCGTTGAACTACGGCGAGGTGAAATCAATCTGGATGGTGGCAATGGTTGGAACCGGCGCTGCGTGGCTCTTCGGAATTCCTCATCTGCTGGGAATCTGCTCCCGGTTTGATGATGCCGGTCATGGAGCCGTCTGGGGCGGTTTCGCCTCGTCAACGGGTCAGGCGTCCGGGCCGCTACTGGCTTCGTTGATTGTGGGGGCGGGTAACTACACTACTCTCATTACGGCGGCGGTCGTCTTGCTGAGCTGCGCCCTGATTTTGAGCGCGGCACCGGCCTGGGTGCTGGACCGTCGCGAAGCAGCCGGCTTACCCGGGAGGGGAGGCCATCGCCAATATACCGATGCACCTTAGAAAAATCATTGGGCGAGCCGCATGGGTAATCTGATGCTGATTCTCCTATGAGTTTGTTGAAAAGCAGAATTTAGGCCAAGAACCTACCCAATTCATCGCATAGGTCTGCTTGCCGTAAGACAATTTTCCGCGCCTCGCTCGATGCGCCGATTTGGTCCCATACTTTCTGCTCGAGCCGCGTGAGGAAAAAGTATGGGCACCCGGCGCCGATTCCCACTCAAGCCAAAAGAAGGCTTGAATGGGAATCCTGATTTCTGGGGGATTCGGCTCAGTATTTGGTGAGGTCGGAGATGGCGTGGAAGATGCGGTCGGGCTGGGGCAGGATCACATCTTCGAGGGTGGGCTGGTAGGCGACGAAGGTGTCGAGGGCGGCGACGCGGCGGACGGGTGCATCGAGGTCGTCGAAGAGCTCGTCGGCAATGCGGGCGGCGATTTCGGCTCCGTAGCCCCAGCTGAGCGTGTCCTCATGGAGGACGATGACGCGGCTGGTTTTGCGGACGGAAGTGGCGATGGCCTCCCAGTCATAGGGGTTAAGGGTGCGGAGGTCGATGATCTCAGTTTCGACTTCGAGCTCGCGATGGGCCTTTTGCGCGGCCTGGAGGGCGCGGGGGACGGTGGCTCCGTAGGTGACGATGGTGAGGTCGCTGCCTTCGCGGACGGTTTTGGCCTTGCCGAAGGGGATCATGTAGTCAGGGCCGGGATAGCGGGCGCGGCCGTAGGTTTCGCGGTAGAGGCGCTTGTGCTCGAGGAACATGACGGGGTCGTCGCAGCGCAGGGCGGTGCGGAGCAGGCCGTTGGCATCGAGCGCGTTGGAGGGGAAGACGACGCGCATGCCGGGAGTGTGGGTGAAGATGCTTTCGCCGCACTGGGAGTGGTAGAGGCTACCGCCGGTGAGGTATCCGCCGATGGCGACTCGGATAACGGCGGGGCAGGAGAAGCCTCCATTGGAGCGCCAGCGCATGGCGGGGAGCTCGTTGCGGAGCTGGTGCATGGCAGGCCAGATGTAGTCAAAGAACTGGATTTCTGCCACGGGCTTGAGGCCGCGGACACCCATGCCGACGGCGCGGCCGGCGATGGAGGCCTCAGCGAGCGGGGAATTGAAGACGCGGTCGCTGCCGTATTCGGTCTGAAGGCCGGCGGTGAGCTTGAAGACGCCGCCCTTGCCCTTGATGGAGTGCTCGCGGAGGTATTCCTCGCGGGAGCAGTCGGCAACGTCTTCGCCAAAGACGACGATGCGGGGGTCGCGTCGCATTTCATCGTGGAGGCATGCGTTGATGAGGTCTGCCATGGTGCGCTCGGGCGTGGAGGGGTCGGAAACCGGCTCGGTGGCGAGTTCGGGGCGCGTGGGATCGTAGTCCTCCGAGTACTGATGGTGGAGGATGCCTTTGACGTCGGAGCGGGGCAGAGCGGCGCGGACGGCGTGCTCCGCGGCGAGGCGGACTTCCTCGTCGACCTCGCGCTCGATTTTGTTGATGGCGGCTTCGTCGAGGATGCCCTCGCGGATGAGGAGCATCTGCATTTTCGTGATGGGGTCGCGCAGGGAGTCTGCCTGGCGCTCGGCTTCCGGCCGGTAGAGGCGGTCATCGTCAGAGAGCGAGTGCGAATAGGGACGGATGACGTGGCCGTGGATAAAGGCGGGTCCGTTACCGGCGCGGCAGTGGGCGACGGCTTCACGGAATGCGTTGTAGGAGGCGATAGGGTCGGTGCCGTCGACCTCGGCGAAGTAGAAATTGGGGAAGTTGGCGACGAGCTTCGAAATGTTGCCGCCTGGGGTATTGACTTCGACGGGAACAGAGATGGCGTACCCGTTGTCCTCGACGGCGAAGAGAACAGGCAGCTTACGGTTGGAGGCGATTGAGAGGGACTCCCAGAATTCGCCCTGGCTGGTGGAGCCTTCGCCGATGGAGACGTAAACGACCTCGTCGCCGTGGAAGTGGACGTCTTTGTAGGCGCGGTAGTCGCCGTGGTGCTTTTCGGCGGCGTCGGGATTGCGGGCGAAGTAGCGTCCGGCGTCGGCGCAGCCGATGGCGTGGAGGCACTGGGTGGCAGTGGAGGAACTGGGCGAGACGATGTTGAGCCTGGGGCTGGACCAGTGGGAGGGCATCTGGCGGCCGCCGCTGGCTGGGTCAGATGCGGTGCCAACGGCCTGAAGTAGTTGCTCCTCAATGGTATAGCCGAGGGCGAGGCAGAGCGCGCGGTCGCGGTAATAGGGGAAGAACCAGTCGTAGCCGGGCTTCATGGCGAGCGCGCCGGCGACGAGGAAGGCCTCGTGGCCGGCGCCGGAGATCTGGAAGAAAATCTTCTGCTGCCGCTTGAGCATAATTTCACGGTCGTCGGTGCGCCGTGAGGTGTACATGAGGCGGTAAATGGAAATGAGCTGCTCAGCGGTAAACGGGGTACCGGTGTGGGGTGATTTCCGAACTTCTGCGGTGACCACGGTTTGGGCCATGAATCTTCTCTACTTCCTGAGATGATGGGTGCCAGCGGGGCGAACGGTTCGCCAAGACGACTGAAGAGTATACACGGTAGGCGTAACGATTGTGCATGCCTGCCGGTCTGTTATCGAAAGCCGGACAGGGCAAATGTACGGCGGAGTCAACTGCTTATATCTCAAGGATAGACCACCGGTGCGAAGGGGCATTGACCTTCGTTTTCTCCGCATGCTCTAATGCGCGTTTTCAGTGCATTTGCAGAAGTGAACTGCAAATGAGTCATCCATAGGCTGCCGCCGGCCCCTGGCGGGAGGTAGCACATACATAGGTAGAAAGCAGTTCCCTGGAGGGTTGGAATGCAATTTGTATCCCTGCCGGTGTCGGCAATGGTCGAGGCGGTGGCACCGGTGAGTGCGCAGGTCAGTATGTATCTCTGGATTGCCCTTGCAATTGGCGTGGCGGGTTTGGTGGCCGCGTGGCTCTATGCGTATGGAGTATTGAGTAAGGATATGGGATCGAAGGAGATGCAGCGCATCTCGAATGCGATCCGGCAGGGCGCGGAAGCCTACATGAAGCGGCAGTACAGTACCATCGGGTGGATTGCGCTGGTGCTTGCGGTGGCGTTGTTTATTGGTTATTCGATTTCGCCTTTTACGCGGCCGTATGCGTGGAAAGTGGTGGTGAGCTTTCTGATCGGTGCGGTGTGCTCGGCGATTTCCGGGCTGACGGGCATGGCGGTTTCGATCCGGGCGAATATCCGGACGGCGTCGGCAGCGCGGACGAGCCTGGGCCAGGCGCTGCAGATCGCGCTGCGCGGCGGAGCGGTGACGGGCCTGGTGGTGGTGTCGCTGTCGCTGCTGGGGCTGGGAATCCTGTTCCTGGCGTTTGGCGGGATGCACGACCCGCAGCAGACGCCGTATCAGCTGGTGGGATTTGGGTTTGGAGCGTCGCTGGTGGCGTTGTTTGCGCAGCTGGGCGGCGGCATCTATACCAAGGCAGCGGACGTGGGCGCGGACCTGGTGGGTAAGGTGGAGGCCGGGATTCCGGAAGATGATCCGCGGAATCCGGCGGTGATTGCCGACCTGGTGGGCGACAACGTGGGCGACTGCGCGGGCCGCGGTGCGGACATTTTTGAGTCGACGGCGGCGGAAAGCGTGGGCGCCATGATTCTGGGCGCGGCGCTGTTTCCAGTGTTCGGTGTGAGCGGGATTATTTTCCCGCTGGTGGCGCAGGCGATCAACGTGGTCGCGAGCGTGGTTGGCATTGGGGTAGTGCGGAGCGGCGAGCACGAGGAGCCGATGCATGCACTGAATCGCGGCTACTATGTGACGACAATCCTGGCGCTGGGCGGCTTTGCGCTGGCCGTGTACTACATGCTGGGCGCGCGATGGTGGCTGCTGGGCTGCGGAGTCTGCGGAATCGTGAGCGCGTTCCTGTTTGTGCGCATTACGGAGTACTACACGGAAACGCGGTTCGGTCCGGTGCGAGGCATTGCGGAAGCATCGGTGACAGGCCCAGCGACGAACATCATCAGCGGGCTGGCCGTGGCCATGGAAACGCCGGCGCTGCCGGTGCTGGTGATTGGCGCGGCCCTGCTGCTGAGCTACTACTTCGGCGTGCTGGGGCTGGCGGATGTGACGACAGTTTCGGCGTATGCGAAGGGCATTTACGGAACGGCGATTGCGACGATGGGCATGCTTTCGTCTTCGGCTTACATCCTTGCGATGGATACCTTTGGGCCGATCACGGATAATGCAGGCGGCATCATCGAAATGTCGAACCAGCCGATTGAGACGCGCGAAAAGACGGACAAGCTGGACGCGGCGGGGAACACGACCAAGGCCCTGACCAAGGGTTATGCGGTGGGTTCGGCGGCGCTGGCGGCATTCCTGCTGTTTTCGGCCTACCTGCAGTCAGTGCATGACATTGTGGGGCAGCGGCTGTCGATGGCAGGCGAGAAACTGCCGCCGCACTGGAGCTTTTCGACGGTGAATCTGGCGTCGGTGCCCGTGTTTGTGGGCGCGATGATCGGGGCGATGCTGGTGTTCCTGTTCTCGTCCATGGCGATCAAGGCCGTGGGGCGCGCAGCACAGACGGTGATCGCGGACGTGAGGAAGCAGTTCCGCGAAAACCCGGGCATTATGGAGGGTACGTCAGAGCCGGATTATGGGCGCTGCGTGCACATCGTGACGGGAGCGGCGCTGAAGCAAATGATCCTGCCGGGATTGCTGGTGGTGGCGACACCGACACTGGTGGGGATTATTTTCCGTTACTTCAGCTCATCGTTCAGCCTCGATCCCAAAGGTGTTCTGCCGCTGCTGAATGGCCGTCCGATCAACCTGAGCGGCGCGGAGGCGGTGGCGGGAGTGTTGATGGTGGGCACGATCGCGGGCATCCTGATGGCACTGCTGATGAACAACGGCGGCGGAGCCTGGGACAACGCCAAGAAGCTGATCGAAACCGGCGAGCATGGCGGCAAGCGCAGCGAAGCGCACAAGGCGGCCGTGGTGGGCGATACGGTGGGAGATCCGTTCAAGGATACGGCTGGGCCCTCGCTGCACGTTCTGATCAAACTGCTGGCCACGGTGACCCTGGTGCTGGCACCGCTGTTTTTGTAATCGACGATTTTTCTTAAAACACGCTGACTGGCCGGGGGACTTCCGTTTCCCGGCTTTTTTTGCATCCATGACGATTGAAGCCCCGCCGCTGCTGTGAAGGGCCTCATCCTTCGCGATGGGGTATGCAGGTTCCGGAATTCACCGTTTAGGATGGTGACGGGTTCGATGCGGCGGGAATTTGGCCGCCAAGTGGCGCAGTATCCACATCTAAGAGTTCTGTGATGAAGATATTGACTGCAGCGGAGATGCGGGAGACGGATCGAGTTACGGTTGAGGATTACGGTGTAGAGTCGTTTGCACTGATGCGGGCGGCGGGCAGGGCAGTGGCGCGCTTTGTGCTGCGCGAGTATGCCGGATGTAACCGGATCGTCGTGTTATGCGGCAAAGGCAACAATGGCGGCGACGGCCTGGTAGCCGCGCATGATCTGCAACGGGCGGGCAAGCAAGTGACGGTGTTTCTGCTGGGTCATCCGGAGGAGTTGAAGGGCGATGCGCGGCAGGCGTACGAGTTGTGGCGCGGATGGCACGGGCGGGTGGAAGTGCTCGATGAGCCGTTGACGCTGGACGGAGAGGCTTTTCAGCAGGCGATGACGCAGGC
Organism: Acidobacteriota bacterium; assembly: GCA_021810175.1. Next base: position 7,279 of record JAJZJJ010000040.1, read on the forward strand.
GGAGCTGTGCGTGGATGCCGTGGTGGGGACGGGAGTGCGGCCTCCGCTGCGGGGCATGGCCGCGGCGCTGAGGGAGATACTATTGCGGCTGGACGTGCCAGTGGTGGCGGTGGATTTGCCGTCGGGCTGGGATGCAGATTCGCGGGAATTTGCGGCAAAGGGTGCGTTTCGCGCCGATGCTGTGGTGACGTTTACGGCTCCCAAGCTGGCGCATGTTCTTGGAAACATGACGGGGCGCACGGGCGGGCCGATGGTGGTGGCGCCGATTGGTTCGCCGGAAGAAGCGGTTCGCTCTGAGCTGCGGCTGACCTGGGCAGGTGCGTCGAAGGAAATCTTTGACGTGCCGCGGCCAGCGAACGCGCAGAAGGGCATGTATGGGCATGTGCTGGTGGTTGGCGGCGGGCATGGAAAGTCGGGTGCGCCGGCGATGGCGTCGCTGGCGGCGCTGCGGACGGGTGCCGGGCTGGTGACGGCAGCGGTTCCGGAAGGTGTGTTGCCGCTGGTGGCGGCTGTGACGCCGGAGCTGATGACGATTCCGCTGGCACAGGGCGTGAAGGGCGAGGTGACTTCGGCGAATCTGGATCCACAGAAAATGCGGGATCTGCTGGCGCGGACGACGGTGCTGGCGATGGGGCCGGGACTGGGCCAGGAGCCGGAGACCGAGGCGTTCGTGCTGGGGATGCTGGATCGCGCTGCCGAGAGGCCGGAGATTGCGGTGGTGCTGGATGCCGACGCGCTGAACATAGTGGCGAAGCATAAGGACCGGTTGCGCGGTGCCGGACGGATGATGGTGCTGACGCCGCATCCGGGCGAGATGGGGCGGCTGGCGGGGATTTCGACGAGAGAGGTGCAGGCTGACCGCGAGACGCTGGCGCGGCGCTTTGCGCAGGAACACAAGGTGACACTGGTGCTGAAAGGATGGCGCACGCTGATTGCGCATCCGGATGGAACGGTGGCGGTGAATACGACGGGGAATCCGGGGATGGCGAAGGGCGGCAGCGGGGATATTTTGACAGGGATGGTTGCGGCGTCGCTGGCGCAGCATCGTGCCCAGGGGAAGAGAGCGGTGGAAGCGGCGGTCTATCTGCACGGGCTGGCCGCGGATTTTGCCCTGCGGGAGCTGGATGAACATACGTTGCTGGCGACCGATACGGTGGCGCATCTGGCGCGCGCTTTTCGGTTCAGCGCAAAAGACGAGGCAGGGTACACCTGGATGGAGGGATTGCCGCAGGCGCACGGATGAGTAAGAACACAGAAACAGTTACGTTTTCGACGCAGAGCGCCGAGGAGACGATTGCCGCCGGGCATAAGATAGCGGCCAAGCTGAGGCCGCCGCTGCTGCTGATTCTGCGTGGAGACCTGGGAGCTGGCAAGACGACGCTGGTGAAGGGAATTGCCGAAGCTTATGGTGCAGCCCAGGCCGACGAGGTGACGAGTCCGACGTTTACGCTGCTGCACGAGTTTTTGGGGACGCTGGATGGAACTGCGGGCGGAGCGCAGGTGCTGCTATGCCATCTGGATCTCTATCGCGTGGATGACGAGCGGCAGCTGGCGGCCATTGGTCTGGATGAGATGCCTGCGCCGGAGTCGATTGTGCTGGTGGAGTGGGGCGAGAAGTTTGCTGCGCTGATGGCGCGGTGCGATGGCGAGATTGTGGTGAAGTCGCTGGGCGGGGACGCGCGCGAGATTACGCTGAAGCTGCGCGGGCAAGCCTGATCTTGCGGGCAAGCCTGATCTTGCGGGCAAGCCTGATCTTGCGATTCGCCCTAGTGGCGCGTTATGGCGTGCCGAGGGCCATCCTTTTCAGCACGTATACGCGCCTGGCTGGCTTCCATCGCTCGGAGGTACTGGTATCCAGTGACCGTGATGGCGGACATACTGATGAGTGTGATGATGGAGCCGATGGCTCCAAAGACCAACGGGATGTGAGCCGAGAGGAACGTCATGGCAGAAGTCTCGCTTTCTGAAACATAGATGCACTCAAAATACGATTAGACGCGAGAAATTGGATGGGTGATATACGAGAAATGAAAAAGCGGCCTTCCGGGTGGGGGGCCGCTTTATTCATTTCGGCGTGGGACGGATGACGGCTGCGTCAGGGCGATTTCGGAGTCGCGATATCCATTTTGAGGATTTTCAGGGGCGATGCTCCTTGCCGGCGGCATCGCCTGGAAGGTTGTGACTTCGGCGCAGAGTTATCCTTGAGTCACTCTAGCGGCCCGAGCCGCGCATGCCACTCATCATGCCCATGGCGCGGCGCTGCAGGACATTGCCCTTGCCGATGCCCTTGAACATTTTGCGCATCTGGGCGTACTGGCGGAGGAGTTGGTTGACCTCCTGCACGGTGGTTCCGGAGCCGTTGGCAATGCGCCTGCGGCGCGAGCCTGAGATGACTTCGTGGTGGTTGCGTTCGTAGGGCGTCATGGAGTTGATGATGGCTTCGACGCGGTTGAACTGCTTTTCGTCGACCTGGTCTGCCATTTGCTGCATGCCGGAAAAGGGGCCGACGGAGGGAAGCATCTTCATGATGCTTTGGAGCGAGCCCATTTTGCGGATCTGGCGGAGCTGGTCGCGGAAGTCTTCGAGGGAGAAGCCGTCGCCGGAGAGCGCCTTGCGGGCGAACTCTTCGGACTTCTTCTTGTCGAGGGTGGATTCTGCCTTCTCGATGAGTGACATGATGTCGCCCATGCCGAGGATGCGGCTGACGATGCGGTCAGGGTGGAAGGGCTCAAAAGCGTCAGGTTTCTCGCCGGTACCGATGAACTTGACGGGCTGGCCGGTAACGTGGCGGATGGAGAGGGCAGCGCCGCCGCGGGCGTCGCCGTCCATTTTGGTGAGGACGGTGCCGGTGAGGGCGAGCTGCTTGTGAAATTCTTCAGCGGAGCGGACGGCGTCCTGGCCGGTCATGGCGTCGGCAACGAAGAGGATCTCCTGCGGATTGAGGAGGGCCTTGAGGCGCGTCATTTCGTCCATGAGGTCGGAGTCGACGTGTAGGCGGCCGGCGGTATCGACGATGAGGGTATCGCAGCCGGTGATGACGGCTTCGCGGCGGGCCTCTTTAGCGAGGCGCTCGACGAGCGGGGTGCCGGCGGGTTCGCCCTTGGTATCGCCCTCGTAAAGCTTCGCCTTGATGGAGTTGGCGACGACCTTTAGCTGCTCGCGGGCGGCGGGGCGATAGACGTCGACCGAGACGAGCATGGGACGGTGGCCACCTTTTTGCAGCCATGCGGCCAGCTTGCCGGAGGTGGTGGTTTTACCGGAGCCCTGCAAGCCCGCCATAAGAATGACCGTGGGTGGGCGCGAGGCGAACTGGAAGCGCGCGGTGTCTTTGCCGAGGAGGGCGACGAGCTCGTCGCGAACGATCTTGATGACCTGCTCGGTGGGCGAAAGGGAGGTCATGACCTCCTGGCCGAGGGCCTTTTCGCGGATGTGCTCGATGAGCTCCTTCGCGACGTTGAGGTTGACATCTGCTTCGAGCAGGGCGACGCGGATTTCGCGCAGGGCTTCCTGAATGTTTTCTTCAGTAACGGTTCCCTGACCGCGTAGATTCTTGAATGCGCGCTGTAGTTTTTCGGAAAGATTTTCAAACATAGCGGGGTCTCTTTCAGTTTATCAGCGGGCACGAACCGGAGGGTCACAGGCCGTGCAAAGAGGCGACCCGGATGGGGCGGCACCGACCGGACGATTCTTCTGTCATCGGTGGAAAAGTAACTGATATATGTGCAAATGTGGCGGAAATGCCTGTAAATCCGAGGTTTGACCGACCCCGCCGCGATTGTTAATATCAAGTTGCGGGGTGGAGCAGTCCGGTAGCTCGTTGGGCTCATAACCCAAAGGTCGCAGGTTCAAATCCTGCCCCCGCAACCATTTAGGGGAAGGCCAACCGAT
>JAJZJJ010000041.1 GCA_021810175.1 Acidobacteriota bacterium
GAAATCCGTGATGCCTTCCGGCGCCACAATCAGAATCTCGTGCCCAAACTTCCGCAGATTGCGAATCGTGTGGCAAAGCCGCGTCACGATCCCGTCGATCTTCGGCAGGAATGTCTCCGTGACAATGGCGATGCGCAGCGGTTTCCCTTCGGCCCCCGCTGCGCCCTCTCCGATCCCGTGTTTGCCCGTTATTTCCACGTCACCGTCGGCATGATCTGTTTCACATCCACCCGGTCCTTATAACGAATCGCAAACTCCAGCAGCGTGCCCAGCAGCGAATCCGACAGGCAGTGAGGCTCCAGTCCCAGATCCCGCAACTGCGTGTTCTTCGCGTTGTAGTAGTGCGACTCCTTCTCCACCCGCGGATTCTTCACGTGGTCGATCGCCACCTTCAGCCCCGCGTCTTCTCCAGCCTTCTTCACCATCTCCGCCAGTTCCATCACGCTGAACTGCTCCGTGAACTGGTTGAACACCCGGAACTCGCCCGCTTCCGCCGGATTGTTAATCGCGATCTCGATGCACCGCACTGTGTCCCGAATATCCAGGAAGCTCCGCGTCTGTCCGCCCGTTCCGTACACCGTCAGCGGATGCCCAATCGCCGCCTGAATGCAGAACCGGTTCAGCGCCGTCCCGAAAACGTGATCGTAATCCAGACGATTCACCAGCAGCTCGTCCTTCGCCGTCTGATCCGTCAGCACGCCGTACACCACGCCCTGATTCAGATCGGTCGCCCGCACGCCCCAGATCTTGCACGTGAACCGAATATTGTGCGAGTCGTGAACCTTGCTCAGATGATAGAACGACCCCGGCTGCATCGGATACGGCAGCCGGTCTTCCCGGCCGTTGTGCTGAATCGTGATCCAGCCCTCCTCGATGTCGATGTTCGGCTGCCCGTACTCGCCCATCGTCCCCAGTTTCACCAGGTGAATGTCCGGATTGAATTCCTTGATCGCGAACAGCAGGTTCAGATTCCCCACAACATTGTTCACCTGCGTCATCACGGCATGTTCGCGATCGATCATGGAATAGGGAGCCGACCGCTGCTCGCCGAAGTGCACGATCGCCTCAGGCTCGAACTGCCGCATAAAGCTCTGCACAAACGGATAGTCGCAGATATCTCCGACGTACAGCTCGATCTTCTTCCCCGTCAGTTCCTCCCAGCGATCCACTCGCTGCCGGATCGGCGCAATCGGCGTCAGCGTGTCGACGCCCAGCTGCAAATCCCAGTGTCTCCGCACCAGGCTGTCCACGATCCCAACTTCGTGACCACGCTCTGACAGGTAGAGGGCCGTTGCCCATCCACAATAACCATCGCCACCAATTATGAGAACTTTCAAAACTTCCACTTCTCCCGGTTCAGATTTTTCCGGCCCGCCACCCCGCTCCCCGATTCATCGGGGTCTGCGCGCAGCCCGACCGCACCTACACACACTCTTCACTCCCCACACTCCGGCGGGGCGCACTTCGGTCACATCGAGACTCGCACAGGCAGATGAATGTACGATTGCAGACTTCTGACTATTATGACGAGTCCGACACAAAAACGGGTACTTGTTTTTGCCCTTGTGAAATCCCTGCTCAGTGGCAATTGACTCTTCAGTTTACCTGCTGCAGACGTTCTATGAGCCGTTTTGCCAGGCTTTCTCCCGATTCCGACCACAGTAGCCTTGTGGAAATTCCACAATTCTTCTGCACCCCGTTCGTGAACTCCACCAGCCGCTGAACATTTTCCTTCACCCGGCGAACAGAATCCTCGTCCAGTTCCATCTCCTCGTAAAGAAAGGGCGTGTCTACCCCGAAATCGATGCGGATGTGCCCGTTCGTCTCATACGCCCGCTCGTCGAACTCCGGCCCGTAGCCCACCACCCGTACCACACTTGGTTCCTTCCGCCACATCGTGTCCAGCCCGCCGCCCTGCTCCGGAACCCACAGTTCCCATCGCAGCTCGAACTCCCACGCATAATCTTCGTGCGCCAGCTCCATCGCCGCCGCCAGCACCGCCCGCGGACTCGCCTCTTCATCGTTGGCTTCGTTGCGGTACACCCGCTGCCACACCGGTGTCTCGTTCCACGAGATCGGATACACTGTCGCCGCCGACACCCGGCTCGATCCGCCTGCCGCCGTAAACTGCTCCATCACCCGCTCCAGAGCCACCGGCAGCGACTCCAGCCGAAAGTTCGGATACCACAAGCTCAGATAAAGCTGATCCGCCATATCTCAACAGGGTACAGCCTCCGCCGCCGCGCGCCCAATCCCGCAACCGCCGTCAGGCCATCAACGCCTTCGCCGCTAGCCCTGCGGAGGGCTTGCCGCCTTCGGCTGCACAAAAAACTCCCCCATATCCGGCGCATTCGCCGCCTGTCCCATCGGATTCGGTAACCCCAGCAGTTCCATAATCGTCCGCAGCATGCTCTGGTGCTGGTAGAACGTCGTCGAAGTCTGCCGGTATCCCGCCTTCACCAGCGGCCCCCACAGCACCGGCGCCACATGTCCGCCTCCATTCGTGTTGTCGCTGAGCGCCCCTTCGTCAAAATCCACAATCAGCACCCCATCGCCTCCGGTCTGGAACGCCGGATAGCTCGCCAGCGGCTTCACCACATTCGCTTCCAGCCACGTATCCGCCTGCTGCGGCGTGCCCGAATGCGCGTCGTCGTCGATATTCGGCACAATGAACGAAAACTCCGGCAGGTTCCCCTTGGCCACGTCCGTCGCGAACTGCGTAAACGGCCAGATCACCGCCTGGGCCTCCTTGGGATTGTCCGCCACATCCGAAAGCATCGCGAAAGGCTCGTGCCGGATCACATACAGCCCGGTGTTCCCGCCCAGGTATCCCTGCGTGATCCCCTCCGCATACACGCGGAAGCTCACCCCCGCCGCAATCATCCGCCGCGCAATGTTGTCCACGTTCCACACCTTGGTCAGGCCGTCGTTATCCGTCAGCACCTCGCCCGTCGTCAGCAGAAAGTAGTCCGCGATCGACCCATGGATATTCGCGTAGTAGTTCGTCGGCAACGCCCCTTTGGCGATCAGTGCGTTGTAGTTCGGCCAGTCCTTGGTGTTCCCCGCCACCGTCGAATAGCTCTGGTTCTCTTCCATCACCAGAACCACATGATGGCTCGTCGGCACCTTCTCAGCGGACGCCGTTGAAGATCCACCCTGCGCGCTGCTCATACCCCCGCTGCCGCACGCCGTCATCAGCCCCATCGCTCCGGCTGCACATACCCGCCACAAATAACTGCTCTTCACTCCGACTCCTCTGATCCAGCCGCTCCCCTGGGTCTCTAAGATGCGGTTTTCCGCCGCTGCAGCGCGCCCTCCTGCCCCAGGCCCGATAATGTCCTTATGCCGCTTCTTCCGGCCATTCCGTCGCCTCTTGCACCGGGCTCCGCCCTCGAGTGGGATAGATTTGTCGCCTTCCTTGGTACCTATGCGCAGTCCGCCCTCGGCGCCTCCTGGATCGCGGCCCTCACCCCGTCCGCCGACCGCGCCTGGATCGCGCGCCAGCACACTCTCGTCGCTGAAATGCGCCTCCTCACCGGCGACTCCCTCCGTGGCGCCGGCGCTCAGATTCCCGTCACCCGTTCCCTCTTCGATCCCTCCAATTTCCTCGCCAAAGCCCGCATCGAAGGCGTCGCCCTCGAATCCGAAGAGATTCGTGCCCTCATCGCGCTCGCCGAAGAAATCGCCGCGTGGTCCGACCTCATCCGCACCCCGCCCGAATCCGCCCGTGACCGCATCCCCCAGCTCACCGCCCTTTCCCAAAATCTCCTCGCCGTCCAGCTGCGTCCCCTCACCGTATCGCTGCGCGAAAAGATCCTCCCCGACGGCTCCCTCGCCGACGACGCCTCCCCGGAACTCCGCCGCATCCGCCGCGAAATGGAGCGCCAGCAGCGCGCCATTGAGGAAAGCCTTCGCTCCGCTCTGCGCCGCTTTGCCGAAGGCGGCAGCACCCAGGACGACCTCATCACCATCCGCGGCGAGCGCTTCGTCATCCCCGTCAAATCCGAGTGGAAACGCCGCATCCAGGGCGTCGTCCACGGAGCCAGCTCCTCCGGTCAGACCGTCTACGTCGAGCCCCTCGAAACCATCGAGCTCAACAACGACCTCGTCCGCCTCCTCGAAGAAGAACAGACCGAGATTCACCGCATCTTCCTGCACATGACCCGGCAACTCGCCCAGTTCGCCGCCCCCATTCTCAGCGGGGCCGCCGTCCTCGCCGAAGTCGATACCCTCCTCGCCCGCGCCCGCTTCGCCCAGGAATACGAATGCTCTCCGCCGCGCATCTGCGACGACGCCACCCCTGAGTTCCGCCTCAAAAACGCCCGCCATCCGCTCCTCGACCGCCGTCTTCGCGCCGAGTCGCGCCAAATCGTTCCCATCACCCTGGAGCTCGCCGGCTCTGACCGCCAGCTCATCATCAGCGGCCCCAACACCGGCGGCAAAACCGTCACCCTCAAGACCGCCGGCCTCCTCGCCATCCTCGCCCAGTCCGGAGTTCCCGTCCCCGCCGACGAAGCCGTCATCCCCCTCTTCGACGCCTTCCTCGCCGACATCGGCGACGCGCAGTCCATCGAGCAGGATCTCTCCACCTTCTCCGCCCACGTCAGCAATCTCAACCGCATCGCCGCTCAGGCCACCGCGCGTTCTCTCGTTCTCCTCGACGAGCTGGGCTCCGCCACCGATCCCGAGGAAGGCGCCGCCCTCGCTGTCGCCATCGCCGAGCATTTCCTCCGCCGCGGAGCCTGGTCCATCGTCTCCACCCACCTCACCTCCCTCAAGGTCTACGCTGAAAACGCTCCCGGAGCCGTCAACGCCGCCGTCGGTTTCGACGAGCAAACTCTCGCGCCCACCTACGAGCTCCGCCTCGGTGTTCCCGGAGCCTCCGCCGGCATCAACATCGCCCAGCGCATCGGCCTCGATCCCGCCATCGTCGCCGCCGCCCGCCAGCGTCTGAACACCCAAACCCAGGACATCGCCCGCTTCCTCGACCGTCTCCACGAGCAGCTCGAAGCCCTCGACGCCGAGCGCCTCCGCGTCAGCCGCCTCGAACAGGAGCTGGCCCGCGAGCGCGCCCGGCTCGACGCCGAAGGCATGAAGGAGTGGCGCGCCAAAGTTCGCGACCTCGAAGCACAGCTCCAGTCCCTCATCAAACACTTTGAATTTCAGGCCCGCGAAACCGTCCGCGCCATCGAGGACCGCGCCGCTCAGCAAAAGCTCTCCCGCCAGGCGGAGCAGCGCATCGCCCGCCTCCGCCGCGAATTCTCTGAAAGCTTCAACACCGCCGTCGTCGCCCAGCACACCGGAGCCGACCGCGGCGACCAGAACGCCCAGCCGCACATCGTCCGCCACGTCGCTCAGGGCGATCAGGTCCGACTGCGCTCCCTCGGCAAAGTCGCCATCGTTCAGCGTCAGATCGACGACAGCACCTTTGAAGTCGCTGTCGGTCCCATGAAGATGCGCATCGCCCGCGACGAGATCGCAGAAGTCGTCTCCTCCGCCCGCCCGGCGCAGTCGCCCATCCAGGCCGCCCATCGCCGTGCCGGCATCACTGTTTCCGTTGCCGAGCCTGATGTCATGAGCAGTGAGATCAACGTCATCGGCCGCACCGCCGACGAGGCCCAGGACGAAGTCGAAAAATTCCTCGACCGCGCCTACCTCGCCGGCCTGCCCCGCATTCGCATCGTCCACGGAACCGGCATGGGCATCCTCCGCCGCACTCTCCGCGCCTGGCTCCAGCACCACCCCCAGGTCGCCACCGTCACTGAAGCCGCCCAGAACGAAGGCGGCGCCGGCGCTACCATCGTCGAGTTGCGCGAATAGAGATCTTTTCGAGTGCTGTCGCCGGACTCACGATTGAAATTCCCTCGAACGTCCCCAGTCCGAGGAGGTGCGCATCCCCGGAGACGATCATTTCGGCCCCTCCCGCTACTGCGGTTCCCAGCACCACATCGTCGTCCAGATCAGGCGCAATGCCGGAAATCTGTTCCGAACGGACAATCCGGGCAAGTGCCGCATAACCGTCCACGATCTGATCGACCGTCAGCCCAAACACCCCAATTCTTCCTTCAAATCGGCGCCGGCCGAGAACATCCGTCAGTTCCGCCAGCAGCGGCGGACTCGTAGCCAGTTCCACTCGTCCACTCCGAGCCGCATGAATGAGTTCCCCCGGAATACCTGCCCATAGCAGCGCGGAGACAACAACGTTCGTGTCCAGTACCGCCCGCATTAGTGTCCGTTTCCGGACCGCCGCTCGGCACGCATCGCCGCTACTTCCCGCGCCACTTCCTCAGGCGACATCGCGTTGGGGTCCGGAGTGGACTCGGTCCGCTTCATGCCGGCGAACAAGCTGTCGATCCGGCGCAGACGCAGCTGCTCCCGCAGCCACTCCTCCAGCAGCGGGGACGACAGCAATCCGGATCGCGTAGCTTCGTCAGCCAGCTGGTCCGGCAGCGAGATTTCTACCTTTGCCATGTTTTTGGGCCCTCCGCTTAATTTCTATTTTTACACTCTGCCCAACCCTCCGGCTCGTAGTGGCCTCGCGCTCTCGCTCCCCCGCCCACTGAACCCGGCACCCCGTCCGCGCGGACGGGCCGCTCCCCCTTGACTCGCCCCAGGAAAAATGCAAGGATCGCCTCGCAGGCGAAGGAAAATACGTCATGATTCAGCTCATTACCGTCGAACGCGAATATGGCAGCCAGGGAGCCGCCTTTGCCCAGCACCTGGCCGACCGCCTTGGCTGGAGGCTCATCGACAACGCCATCATCGACCAGGTCGCTCAGAAAGCCGGCGTCGACCCCGACATCGTCAAGCGCTGCGACGAACACATCGACCCCTGGTTCCATCGCTTCGGCAAGGCCATCTGGTCCGGCTCCTTTGAACGCCTTCCCGGCGACCCCGATGTCTTCGACAGCGAGCGCATGGTCGAATTCATTCGCCACTACCTCGAAGAGGAAGCCGCCAAAGGAGGCTGCGTCGTCGTCGGTCGCGGAGCCGCCGCCATCCTCGCACGCGCCCCCGGAGCCTTCCACGTCTTCGTCTATGCCTCCATGGCCCGCCGCATCCGCTTCATCCAGCAGGTCTTCCCCGACCATGCCGCGGACGCCGAAAGCGAGATCCTCGCCACCGACCGCCGCCGCGCCGAGTACATCCGCCGCTACCACCAGCGCGAATGGGACGACCGCCGCCTCTACCACCTCATGATGAATTCCTGTATGGGCATGGACGCCATGGTCGAAGCCACTCTGGCCGCCGCCGCACTCCATCCCGGCAGCCACCACACGTCCCCGATCTCCACCACCGCCGGCTGATGACCGCCTCAGCGCCGCCCGCCTTCGGCCTCGTCCCACACCATGGCGTCGAAACGGTGCGTCGCCCGGAACCCCAGCCGCTCGTAGAGCTCCACCGCATTCCGGTTCTCCGCCGTCACCGTCAGTGTCAGCATCCCGAATCCCCGGTTCGCCAGATTCCTCGCGCACGACCGCAGCAGCACCGTTCCCAGCCCCCGCCCCCGGTATTCCGGAGCCACGCAGATCTGCGTCACGTGCCCAACATCCTCCCGCACCCGTGAGCACAGCAGCAGCCCCGCCATCGCCTGCGTATCCCGCAGCACCACCGCCCGCGACGACTCCGCGTCGAAGTATCCGCACCCCGGAAACCGCACAATGTTGTGCAGAAATCGCTGCGATCCGCTCACCGTCCGGTACTGCTCGTTAATGTGGCTGTCCTGATGCCCCTGGTACGCTGCCGCGATCAGCTTCGCCGCAGCTCCAAAATCCGACTCGGCCCACCGCCGCAGCTCCATCCCTTCGGGCAGCTTCGCCATGGAAGCCCAGTACCCACCCGGATCGCCGCCTCGCGCCGCCTGCACCGGCTCCAGCGCCCACTCCATAAAAATCCGCTCGTGGATCTCAAACCCGGCCTCTTCGAACACCTGCCGCTGCGATCCGTGCGCGTGCAGCAGCAGCTGCGATTCCACCCGTGTCACCCCCGGCGTGTTCTGCAGCATCTCCAGCAAACGCCGCAACAGCTCATCCCGTGCCACATCCGCTGGCGTCGCCCCATCCACCGCGAACACGTCCCCGATGACCGCCTTGTGCCCCTCGTACACGCAGAACACATACCCGGTCACCCGCCCGCCTTCGACGGACACATACCCCGGCAGCACCCGCGAATCCAGATACTGCAGCAGCATATCCGCCGATCCGCGATAGTCCCAGTGCAGCCGCTCGCTCCACCTGCGGCTCTCTTCCTCCAGCAGCGGTCGCAGACTCGCCGCTGAGAAATGGCGCAAATCGAGAACCTCGAACTGCACTCCCGCGCTCATGGATACAAATCTCCCCTGGCGCTCCCTTCCGCGCCGCGGAACCTTCCTGACTGTGACACTCCGAAATCGGCTCTACTGCCCAATGGCCCCAACGGCCGCCTTCTGCTCTTCCGCTTTCACTTCGTACACCATCAGATCCTGCGCGGGATAGCTAAATAACGGCTCGTACTTCCTGCCCGCCAGTTTTTCCTTCAGCTTCGATACATCCTTATCCGGCACTACCAGCAAATTCTGCCCGAATGGAACGCCGTCGTCCATAGTGCCGGTCACTATTTTCGGCGCCAGCTTCGGATACCGCGGGTCCACAATCGTAAATCTCATGCGCGTCCCCGGATGCCAGTTCGTCTCCATCGCCTCAAAATCCGCCTTGTCCAGCACCGGTTCCCCATTCACCGCGATGATGTTGTCCCCTATCTCCCGCCGCAGCCCCATCTCGGCCGCCGACGACCCTTCCTTGATCCAGACGATCCGTACCCCCTGCGGCTTCCGCTCCGGCGTGGGCGGCGGATTTACCACCCCGATCCCCACGTCGTAGTTCACCACCCGCTGGTCCCGGTAAAATCCCAGCCCGTACTGCATCTCCCGCCGCACCCGCCATACCGCCACCACTCCCGGCGGAGGGTTCAGCTCATTCAGAATCCGCGCCAGCGGCCGCGCCGAAAACGTCATATCGATCAGATTCGCGTTCCGCTTCGTATTCGGCAGCGGCCCCAGCCCAAACACCGGCCCGACCCCGAAGATGTACAGCAGCAGCATCGCAATCGGCGTCATCGTCGCCACCCGCAGCCGCTTCAGCCCAAACCGCGCCACCACAATCAGGATCAGCACCGCCGCCGCAATTCCCACCAGGCTCGCCGCCAGAATCGCCTGCCCCGGCGGTATCGCTTCCGGCCGCGTCAGATGCAGAGGCATCAGCAGCACGAACATCGACAGCAGTCCCGTCAGCACCGCGTGCAGCACCAGCAGCCACGGCTTCAGCCCCCGGCTTCGTATTCGGTTCAGATAGTCCCCGGCCAGAATCGTCAGCGGCGGCAGCGCCGGCAATATATACCCCGGCAGCTTCGACTCCGAGAACGAGAAAAATACAATCACCACCAGCGCCCACAGCACCAGAAACTCCGGAAACGCATCCCCCGCCCGCGTGTGCCCCACATAGTGCCGCTTCGCCCGCCGCGCCGACCACTCGTTGATCGACGTCCGGATCGCATCTACAAACGCCGTCACCGCCGGTACCGCCCACGGCGTCAGTCCCAGCAGCACCACCGGCACGTAATACCAGAACGGGTAATAGTGCTCGAACCGGTTCGTCGCGAACCGTTCCAGATTCTGCTGCAGAAAGAAGCTCTTCAGGAATCTTGGGTTGCGCCGCTGAACCTCCACGTACCACGGCAGCACGATCGCAAAATACAGCGCGAATCCCGGCCACCAAAGACTTCGCCTCAGCAGCGACCACTCCCTCCGCAGCGCTGCGAATGCTCCAATAATCACCAGCGCCAGAAACGGCGCCACCGGCCCCTTCGCCAGCGTCGCCGCCCCTACAAAAAAGTACAGGTCGAACAGCCAGAACTTGCTGTTCGTCTCATACCAGGCATACCAGCCCAGCATCCCGATGCAGAACGGCGCCGCCAGCTGCATGTCCGTCGACGCGCCCCGCGCAAAGCTCAGGATCCCCGCGCACGCCGCCGTCAGCAGCGCCGCGTCCAGCTGTCCCCCGTTCCGGAACCGCCGGATGTGCAGATAGATCAGCACCACCAGCATGAACGCGAAGCTCGCCGAAGGCAGCCGCGCCGTCCAGTCGTGCACCCCAAATTCCTTGAACGCGAACATCGCCCGCCAGTAGTACAGCGCCGGCTTCTGCAGCCACGGATGTCCCCACAGCACCGGCGTGATGAAGTCGCGCCGTTTCAGCATCTCTCGCGCCACCTGCGCGTAACGCGGCTCGTCCGCCCCCACCAGTCCCAGCCCGTCGCCGCCAAAAACCGGCACCAGCCCGTAAAACAGGAAAAATGCGGTTACGACAAACAGCGTTCCTACTTCCGCAATCTCCGAAGCTCCGGGGATCCGCCGCCATACCTGCTCCACAATCCACGGTGGCTTCCCCTGTCCGCCTCCGGACACACTGAGACTCCTGGCCTTGTTTCCTGCCCCTGAGCCTCCCTCAACTTGTTCATCTTTATCGGTCACGGTCCCGGAGCCAGCCTAACAGATTCGGCGCCTTCATTCCCCTTTTGCTGCCTCTCCCGAACTCGCCATCGCCACTTCCCGCCGCATTCTCTCCAGAATGCGCGTCCGGGCTTCCTCCAGCGGCCCCTCCAGCGTGCACCCTCCCGCATGAATGTGCCCTCCGCCACCGAAGCTCGCCGCCACCTGCGCCACATCCAGCCGCCCCTTGCTCCGCAGCGACAATCGCACTCGCCCGTCCGGCAATTCCCGCACCAGCACCGCCGCCTCCACGCCGCTGATGGCAATGGCGTAATTCACAATCCCCTCGCAGTCCTCTTCCGCCGCCCCCGTCCGCTGCATATCTGCGTTGGTCACCCACAGCCACGCAAGCTTCCCCTCCCGCCGCAGA
>JAJZJJ010000042.1 GCA_021810175.1 Acidobacteriota bacterium
GTCGCTCTGCGGGCCCCAGTCGCGCATGAACGAGTTAAAGTCGTACAGCTTGTAGCGATCCGGATGCTGCTCCCAGTTCGGATCGTTGTTCCACTCCGCATACGCCTTCTTCATGTGCCCGGCTTCGATCTCGCTCAGAAATACGTTCACGCGGTGGTCTGAGGGCCAGTTCCATAGCTGCCAGGGAAAGTCCAGCGTGTAGAGAATCGTCCCGAAAAAGGTGGCGCACACCAGTACAACCGCGAAAATCGAAATGCCGCGGATTAGTTTCGCGCGCCGCGCATCAAAGGGCGGTGCATCCAGTAAAGTCATGCTCGAGTTCGCTCCTGGCGAAGCTGAAATTGATGGAACCTGCGACGGGAAGAAGCCGACTTTCTCCCCTTACCTCAGACACCACAACCAGCCGAATGGTTTCTTCCTGGCCGCTTCTTTCACTCCTATACATCTGCCACTACAAGCTGTACTGGTTCCTGTCCTGCTCTGCGCGTCGCTCCCGGGCCAGCGCAATCAGCCGGTCAATCAGCCGCGGCAGCGGCAATCCACTGGCTTCCCACAGCTTAGGGTACATGCTGATCGAAGTAAACCCGGGCAGCGTATTCACCTCGTTCAGATAGATCCGCCCCTTCGGCCCCGGCTCCTTCAAAAAATCCACCCGCGCCATCCCCGCGCACTCGCAGGCCTGAAACGCCCGCACCGCCATCTCCCGAATCTGCTTCTGCTCCTCGCGCGTCAGCTTGGCCGGAATCACCGCCACCGACCCCTCGCTCAGGTACTTCGCCTCGTAGTCGTAAAACTCCTTCGATGGAATAATCTCGCCCACCACGGAAGCTTCCGGCGCATCGTTCCCCAGAACCGCCACTTCCAGCTCCCGGGCCTTGCCGCTCTTGCCGCGTCCGCCCACGCCCTGCTCCACCAGGATCTTCCGGTCGTACTTTGCCGCCAGCTCGATCGCCGTGCGCAGCTCTTTCCGGTCACGCGCCTTTGAAATCCCCACCGAAGACCCCAGATTCGCCGGCTTCACGAACACCGGATACCGCACCCCGGCCTCGATTCTCTGCACGATCTTCCGCGGGCTTGTTTCCCACTCCTGCCGCAAAATGGTCACGTGCTTCACCAGCGGCAGCTTCGCCGAGGCAAACAGCCGCTTCATCACATCCTTGTCCATGCCTGCCGCCGATCCCAGTACGCCGGACCCCACGTATGCGATCCCCGCCAACTCCAGCAGCCCCTGAATCGTCCCGTCCTCGCCAAACGTCCCGTGCAGCACCGGAAACACCACGTCCAGCTTCAGCAGATGCTGTCCCGCATCCGGCGCCAGCGCTCGCGCATCGGTCTGAAACGGCGCCAGAACGCCCGCCCCCGACTTCGTCTTTGCCGGAACCGGCGGTATGATCACGCCTTCCCCCGTCGCCAGCACCGCTGCCGCGGCCGTACTCGCCGGATCCCCGGCCCGCAGGTGCGCTTCCGGCTCTATCGTCCGGCTCGTCAGCAGATTCTCGGCAGCTCCCGCCGTCACCCACTGCCCGCCCTTGGTAATCCCTATCGGAACCACCTCATACTTCTTCCGGTCCAGCGCCTTCAGCACCGACGCCGCCGACAGAAGCGAAACCTCATGCTCCCCGCTCCGCCCGCCAAACAACACACCCACTCGAGTCTTTTTCATCGCTTCACTTCAGAAACTCCAGAATACCCACACCTCCTGCACCTCCGTAATAGCGAACCCGGAACACCACCACCGCCGCTGCATTTTCACAAGACCCGTTGACCGGCCGGACGACGAGCACACCACTTTCAACTCACTCGCAAATCCCTCCGCCGGCCCAGATCGCAGGCGATCGAAGAAACGGCACTGCACCGCAAAAGGAAGAGACAGGTTTCACCGGCAGGCAGTGGGCGCACCACCCCTCTCGCACCTGATCCTTGAGGCGCACGTCGCGAAATTTATCTGGCAGCTATCGTCGCCAATTCTCGCGCGTTGGGGGAGGCGATATCCTGTGCTCCCACCACCGCGATCGTCGCTATGTCGACGACTTCCTCCACTTCCGCTCCGAACGAAAGCAGATGAACCGGTCGCGCCATCCCCATGAGGATGGGACCGACGGATTCTGCTCCACCCACGCTGGCGAGGAGCTTGGACGCGATATTCGACGATTCAAGATCCGGGAAAATCAGAACGTTCGCGCCGCCTTTGAGGGGTGAGAACGGGAAGATCCTCTCAAGTTTTGATCCATTGACCGCTATGTCGCCCTGGATTTCCCCATCGACGATGAGCGTAGGATCGGCGGCCCTGACAAGCTCTGTGGCGCGGCGCATCTTTTCGCACAGCGGGTGCCGCGTGCTGCCGAAGGTCGAGAACGAGAGCATGCCCACCCGTGGCTCCACGTTGAAGCGACGGGCCTCTTCGGCGGCGCACAGAGCAATTTCCGCCAGATCTTCCGCGCTCGGCTCAATGTTCACTGTGGCATCGGCCAGGAAGTACAGATCCCCCTTGCGGGTGATGATGAGGTACATGCCCGAGACCTTGTGAATGCCCTCGCGCACGCCGATCACCTGCAGGGCAGGGCGCATGATGTCGGGATAGTTCTGACTGACGCCGCCGACCAGCGCGTCGGCATCGCCCATGCGCACCATCATGGCGCCGAAGATGTTGTGGTCCTTCATCAGCTCGCCGGCCATGCCGCGAGTCACGCCGCGGCGCTGCCGCAGATGGTAGAACTCGTCGACGTACGCTTGCCGTCGCGGCGCGGTTTCCGGCTCAACGATGCTGACACCGTCCAGGGGTAGCCCCAGCTCCTGCGCTCTCCGGCGAATCTCATCAGCGCTGCCCAGCAGCACCGGAATGGCGATCTTCTCCTGCAACAGCCTGTGGCAGGCGCGCAGGATCTTCGGATGCGTGCCCTCGGGGAAGACCACGCGCCTCGGGTCCGCCACGGCCTTGCGCACCATCATCCGCATGATTCCGTGCGCCTTGCCGCGCTGCTTTTCCAGCTGTTCGCGATACTCGTCAAGGTCCACCGGGCGCTGCGCGACGCCGGTATCCATGGCCGCCTTGGCCACGGCTGCCGACTCCCAGACCAGCACCCGCGGATCGAACGCTTTGGGAATGATGTAGTCCGGCCCGAACCTCAGACATTCCACTCCGTACGCTCGGCAGACAGAGTCCGGCACATCTTCCTTGGCCAGCGAGGCCAGCGCATGCGTGGCCGCGAGCTTCATCTCCTCATTGATGGCGGTCGCGTGCACATCGAGCGCGCCGCGAAAGATAAACGGGAATCCGAGGACATTGTTCACCTGGTTGGGGTCGTCCGAGCGACCCGTGGCCATGATGATGTCGTCGCGGACGGCCTTCGCCTCCTCGTAGCTGATTTCAGGATCGGGATTCGCCATGGCGAAGACGATGGGCCGAGGCGCCATCGAGGCAATCATTTCCGGAGTAAATGCGCCTTGCGAGGAGAGGCCCAGAAGTACGTCCGCGCCGTGGACCGCTTCGGCCAGGGTGCACACGGGCACGTCCTTGGCAAACCGCTCTTTGTAGGGATTCATCCCTTCTTTGCGGCCTTTGTAGATCATGCCCTTGGTATCGAACATCGTGATGTTTTCGCGTTTGACGCCCAGATGAATGTAGTGCTCAGCGCAGGCAATTCCCGATGCGCCCGCTCCATTGACGACCAACTTGACCTCATCGATCCGTTTGCCCGCCAACTCCAGCGCGTTCACCAGCGCAGCGCCGGAGATGATCGCGGTGCCATGCTGGTCGTCGTGGAAGACAGGGATTTTCATGGTGCGGCGCAGCGTTTCCTCGATGTAGAAGCATTCCGGCGCCTTGATGTCCTCAAGGTTGATGCCGCCAAAGGTGGGCTCCAGCAATTGACAGGTGCGGATGATCTCGTCGGGATTATGCGTGTCGAGTTCGATATCGAAGACGTCGATGTCCGCGAATCTCTTGAAGAGGATGCCTTTGCCCTCCATCACCGGCTTGCCGGCGATCGCTCCGATGTCGCCCAGTCCGAGCACCGCTGTTCCATTGCTGACCACAGCCACAAGGTTGCCCTTCGCGGTGTACTGGAATGCCTTTTGCGGGTCTTTTTCGATCTCGAGGCAAGGCACAGCCACGCCCGGAGTGTAAGCCAGGCTGAGATCGCGCTGGGTGACGCACGGTTTGGTGGGAACCACTTCCACCTTTCCCGGCCGTGACCCATTGTGATATTCAAGAGCATCCTGTTTGGTGATGAGCATGGCGACCTCCTCAGAAACGACCGCAGACACTGGATGCGGCGATCCCCGGCAGTCCGGTTTTCACCGCCTGAATGGGGCGGCGGAAACTGGAACAAAATTCGGGAGAAATTCCCTCCGGGCACTTAACATATGCCTCGGCCCTTGACGGGTGCAATGTCTGTGACGGGGAACACAGATTGGTGATCTGCCCAGGCTGTTCCCATCTTTTGCTGCGCGTAGGATGGGGCAGCGTGCGGAATGGCGAGCGGAAAGGACGTTGAGGATGAAAAGTGCTCTGTTGCGCTGGGTTGCGGGAGGAGCGATGGCGCTGGCCTTGTCGGCATCTGCGCGCGGCGCGACGGCGAAGGTAGAGACTGCGCCGGAAGTGAAGATCGCCAGCGGCCTGGTGCGCGGCAAGAGCATGGCCGCCCTGCCGGAGGGCGGCGGGTTTCTGGGCATTCCCTATGCAGCCCAGCCTGTGGGAAAGTTACGCTGGCGGGCGCCCCAACCGGCTCCGCACTGGAACGGCGTTCGCGAAGCGACGCATTGGGGGCCGGCGTGTCCGCAGAAACCGAGCGGCTGGTTGCCGGAGATGCTGGGGATTCGGGCAATGCCCACGAGCGAAGCCTGCCTGTATGTGAACGTCTGGACGCCGCAGCTCCATCCGGCGAAGAAGCTGCCGGTGCTGGTGTGGATTCACGGCGGCGGGAATGTGGAGGGCTCCGGAGAGTGGCCGCCGCTGGGACCGACGCTGGCGAAAACCGGGATCGTCGTGGTGAGCCTGAACTATCGGCTGGGGGCGTTTGGGTTCTTTGCCTACAAGCCGCTGGATGGCGAGTCGCGCGAGGATGTTTCGGGAAACTACGGGAACCTGGATCAAATTGCGGCGCTGAGATGGGTGCGGCGCAATATCGCGGCCTTCGGGGGCGATCCGGGGAGGGTGACGATCGCGGGCCAGTCGTCGGGTTCGGAGGACGTGTGCATTCTGATGGCGTCGCCGCTGGCGCGAGGTTTGTTTGAGGGCGCGGTGCTCGAGAGCGGGACATGCGTGGATTCGGTCTACCCGAAGCTCCCGACAGAGGAAACAAGCGGCGAGCGGCTGGCGCTGGATCTGGGCGTGAAACCCGGTCCGCATGCGCTGAAGAAGCTGAGAGCGATTCCAGCGGAACGTATTTTGAATGCGGCGGCCAGGGACGGAGATGTGGATCTGGAGCCGACCATCGATGGCTGGATGCTGCGGCAGCAGCCCGGCATCACGTTTGCCCACGGGCAGCAGGCGCCGGTTGCCGTCTTGGTAGGGACGAACGAGGATGAGGTGTCGATCTTTGCCAGCCCACTCGTGCACGGGACCGCATACCGGCCGAAGACGCTGGTAGAGTACCGCAAATGGCTACAGGACGAGTTCGGGAGCAAATTTGCCGGGCGGGTGTTCGCGGCGTATCCGGCGCATGAGGACAGCCAGGTGCCGGGTGTCTTTCGGACCATGTTCAGCGATTACGATTTTGCCTTCAGCGCGTGGCTGCTGGCGAAGGATACCGCGCTCACGGGCCGAGAAGCTTATTTGTATCGCTTCACCTATGTGGGAGCAGGGCCATTTGCGAAGTTGGGAGCATTCCACACCGAAGAGCTGATGTTCCTGAGCCGGCATTACTGGACCACATGGGTTCGGCAGCCGGGAGATGCGGCTTTGTCGCGAACGCTCGTAGGCTACTGGAGCCGTTTTGTGAAAACTGGGAATCCCAATGGCCCGGCATTGCCGGAATGGCCGGTCTTCCGGAGCCGCGAGAACGATTGCCAGGAGCTGGGCCGGCGGGTGGGGCCGGAACGAGTGCCAAGGGTAAAGAAAATGGCCATCTTCTACGAATATCTGCGCACGCGTCTCAAGGGTTTGCCCGCGAACCCATAACCACTCCGTCGCCGGATCGTTGCGTCAGCTCTTTGCTCTGGATTTGTCGTCGCCACCAGGGCCTGTTAACGCCCTCGTCATGCGCTCGCGTAAATTCCGGACCTCAACCTCCATTACCCGGGTACCTTGCAAGCCGATCCGAGGCGCTTGCCCCGTTACCGGACCGTGAATCACCCTGAAGACCCCTCCACCGCGCACAACCCCCTCACAACACCGCACTTATCCCCGCCGGCCGGCGCCTCGGCCACCCCGGCTCAACGCCCCTTGCCACCCTCCCGTATAATGGGAAAAACCGAGACGGTAGCCCGGCCATCGCCGTTTCTTGAGCGGCCCGTCGCCATGTGCCGCTGTGATGGATTTCTATGCCCGAACATATTAAGAAAAAACTCCTGGAAGAGATCAAGCAACTGGAGCACGAGCTCGCTCATGAGCTTCCAGCCGAGATTAAGAAAGCCGCTGCCCTCGGCGATCTCAGCGAAAATGCCGAATATCACATGGCCAAGCAGCGCCAGGAATTCGTCAACGCCCGCCTCGGTCAGCTCAAGCGCCGCATGGCCGAGCTTTCCCTCGTCAATCTGTCGAATATCCCCCATGACCGCATCGCCTTCGGCTCCACCGTCGAAGTCTTCGACACCTCCAAGGACGAAAAAATCGAGTACAAGCTCGTCACCAGCGAAGAATCCGACGTCACCAACGGCCTCATCTCCACCACTTCGCCCATTGGCCGGGCCCTCATCGGCAAGCAGGTTGGCGACATCGCTACCGTCGTGACGCCCAGCGGCAAGCGCGAACTCGAAATCCTCAAACTCACGACCATTCACGACGAAGCGGCCACCGCGACCGCCGACTCCACCGAACAGTAAGTACCTCAGGGTGACAGCATTGCCCACGCAGGATTCCCGAATCGACTCGCAGCGTTCCCCGCAGGGTGCGGCGCCTCGCACCCACTCACGCTCCTGGACGCTCGCCTTCGGCAGAGCCTGCGGCGTGCTGCTTCAGGCCATCGTCAACGGTCTCGCGCTCACCCGCATCTCGCCCAACACCCTTACCTTTATTGGTCTGCTCATCAACACGGTCGCCGCCGTCCTCTTCGGCTTCGCCAACTCACGCAACTACGTCAGCATGTTCCTCTACGCCGGCCTCGTCATCATTGGCGCCGGCATCTTTGACATGGTCGACGGACGCGTCGCCCGCCAGACCCAGCAGGTCACCGTCTTCGGGGCATTCTTTGACTCCGTCATCGACCGCTACTCTGATGTTGTCCTCTTCTTCGGGCTCCTTGTCTTCTACGCCCGCGGCAATCGCCTCTTTTACGTCGACCTCACCGCCTTTGTCATGGTCACCTCGCTCATGGTCAGCTACACTCGCGCCCGCGCCGAGGCCCTCATCGGAAAATGCAAGGTCGGCTTCATGGAACGCCCTGAGCGCGTCGTCCTCATCATTCTTGGCGCACTCTTCATGCGCTGGGACGCCATGGCACCCGTGCTCTGGGTCCTCGCCGCACTCTCGACGCTCACCGTCATCCACCGCATCCGCTACACCTTCGAGCAAACCCGCCACATCGCCCCGCTCAAGGCCGGCGAACCCATGCCGTCGCCCAACCGGGCGTCCATCGAACCAGCGCCCGCGCCCGTCACCACCCGCAACGCATAGAGCAGCGCTCCTTTCCAGCGGATCCAGTCACCGCCCATCCTCCTTGAACCACCATCCGATACACTGGTCGCGTCACCGGAGGTCTACGCATGCCCGCACCCACCCGCCATCCCACGCTCGCCCGCGCCTTTGGCGGCAAATGGGCCCTCGTCACCGGAGCCAGCGCTGGCCTCGGCGAACAGATCGCCCTTGACCTCGCCGCATCCGGCGCAAACCTCGTCCTCACCGCCCGCCGCGCCGACCGCCTCGAAGCCCTCGCCGACGATATCCACAGCCAATACTCCGTCGAAACTCGCGTCATCCCCGCCGATCTCTCCCTGCCAGAAACCCCGCAGCAGCTCTACGACGCCACCGAAGCCGCCGGCCTTCCCATCGACATCCTCATCAACAACGCAGGCTTCGGCTTCCTCGGCAAGTTCCAGACCGGAACCCCCGAATGGGACCGCCAGATGGTCACCGTCAACTGTGCCGCCGTCGTCCACCTCACCCATCTCTTCCTGCCCCGCATGATCGAGCGCCGCCGCGGATTCATCATGATGCTCGCCTCTGCCGCATCCTTCCAGCCCATCCCCTACATGTCCACTTACGCCGCCACCAAGGCCTTTGACCGTTTCCTCGGCGAAGCCCTCGACGCCGAAGTCCGCCAGTACGGCATCCGCGTCAGCTCCCTCTGCCCCGGCCCCACCGAATCCGAATTCGGTCAGGTCGCCGGCATGAACTCCAGCGCCTTCCGCCGCGTCCAGCCCGCCCAACCCGTTGTCCGCTGCGGCCTCCTCGACCTCGCCGGCGGAAAACCCACCTCCTACCCACCCGGCTCCGGAGCCTTTTTCTTCTTCCTCGAGCGCTTCCTGCCCCGCACCCTCGTCACCCGCGTCCTCGAACGCGGCCTCCGCTCCGCCATCCCCAATCGCCCCGAATAGAGGGAATTTGCTGTAGGCGCATCTCGCAGCCATAAATCCATCCAAGGCTTCTCCATCCGGCAAAGCCGCACCTACACAGCCTCGACAGGACACAGCAACTGTAACTTCCCTCTAACTTCCCCTGTCGATAGCCTGCTCGCAGGACTTATCAAAACCCCTCATTCGCTGTTACCTGACTGTAAGTAAAAAGACTGCGTTCACTTGTGACGATTCAAGCGCAGTAGCTCACTCTCAGCGAGAAATCAACACTTCCACGCGATGAAAGAAACCCATCATCCAATCAAAAATCCCTCTCTCGCTTCTTCTCTCAGGGGCTTCGGTGTTACAACAGGCAAACCCTCCGCATCCGCTCCAGACGGGGGTTCCCACATATCATCTGTGCCCCGCATCCTGGCAAATTCGTACCCCTCGAAGCGCCTCCACCCCTGTGCGCACCCCATCTGAGTCAACCTCAGCGCACGGTTACTAGCAAGGATTACTTCGGAGTGCACTCCAAAATTAATTCCTTGACTTGTGCCTGCGCCCGGAATACCTTTGCTGACAATTCACGCCTGCCCACATGACCGCTCTGGAGCAGGCGTATTTGTCAGGCCGAAACGCTTCGAACGCAAATCTTGTCTCGCCAAATATCAAGTAATGAGGAAATTTTGTATGAGCAATAAAGGGTTTTCTCCTCGGTTCGCCGTGTCCCTTCTCGCATGCTGTATCGCCGGCACATTCTGCACCTTCCAGGCGCAGGCGCAATCATCAAACGCCAACGCAGCAGCCGGAGGTCTTCGCTACCTCACACCCGGCCAGCCGCCGGTCATGATTCACCCAACTGTCGGCGCCTCTGAGGCTGCCCGCGAGGCCAAGGGCTCTCACGGTGGTCACGGCGGTGGTGGCGGCGGTTCCACCAGCGTCAACCTCTATTACCACGGCGGCGTTGGCGGCATCGGTGTGGAAACCGCTCCCGTGGTTTACGTCGTCTTTTGGGGCTCCCAGTGGAACAATAATGACCCCAGCGGCGAAGCCACCATCGTCGAAAACTTCCTCAAATCAGTGGGCGGAAGCACCTGGTCCGCTGACAATACCCAGTACTGCCAGGGCGTAGCCAGTGGCACCTACTTCTGCAACGGAACAGGTCAGGCCGCGGGCAACAACATAGTCTACGGTGGCGCGTGGTACGACAATGCCTCCGCCGCGCCCAGCCGGCCCTCCCAGTCGCAGCTCGCGGCGGAGGCCGTCCGCGCCGAAGCCTTCTTTGCAAGTCTCGGCTCCATCAACACACAGACGGCCCAGTTCGTCGTCGCGACTGCCCACGGAGACAATCCTCAGGGCTTCGGCACACAATACTGCGCATGGCATAGCTACACCAGTTCCACTGCCGGCAACATTGCCTACACCAACCTGCCCTACATCACGGACGCCGGCACAAGCTGCGGCGCCAACTTCAACGGTCTCGGAGCCAACGCCGGCATCACCATCGTCGAAGGTCACGAGATGTCTGAAACCATTACCGACCAGTTCCCCAGCGGGGGCTGGCTCGACTCCAGCGGCTATGAAACCGGCGACAAGTGCGCCTGGATCTCCTCCGGCCAGGGCGCTTCGGCGGACGTCACCTTCCCCGATGGCCAGACCTTCCCCGTCCAGTCCCTCTGGAGCAACGCCTTCAACAACAATGCTGGCGGCTGCGTCATCAAATATTAGCCTTCATCACCGCTGACTCTCCGTCAGCGTCCAACCCTCGAAGAGCGGCCACCCGGCCGCTCTTTCTGTTTTCGTTCCTCCGTCCTGCCGAGTACGCCGTGCTGAATCCCCTGCCTCTATGTCGAAGCCTGAAAGCAGCCGCTCCCCGTGCGCGGAGCTCGATCGCAACGCTGTGACGCATCTCACGGCTATCCGCCTGCTACCTATTCCAACCTTTCCTGTATGGCGGTACCGGCGGAGGACATCATGGCGGAAAAAACGGAACCTGCGCAGGCAGCACCCAAAGGATCTACCCCTGCGTCCAGAATCAGAATCGAGAATCACACCTTTGTCGGCTCCTCCTGGTGCGCCGCATGGCTGTTCACCATCGGATACCTGCACCTGAGCTTTTGGAAG
>JAJZJJ010000043.1 GCA_021810175.1 Acidobacteriota bacterium
GGGCCTCTTCGAGTTCGGTGCCTGCGAGTTCGAGACGAGGGCCACGTACACGGGCGCTGCCCATGCCGACTTCTTCCTGCACAAATTTGATGAGCTGGATGAATTTTGGCACGGTGTCCATGCGCAAGAGCGGCAGGAACCAGCGGTAAAGGGCAAAGGCCGCGGTCTTGTCGCCGTGCGAGGCGAGGTTGAAGAGCTCGACGGATTCAGCGGGGAATGCATTGACGAGGCCCGCAACCCAACCCACGGCGCCGGCATAGATGCCTTCGACGATGGCGTCATCGACGCCGACGAAGATGGAGAGCGTGTCCGTCAGGGCGCGAATGGCGGTGATGCGGCGAACGTCGGTGCTGGATTCCTTGACGGCGTGAAGGTTCGCGTGTTCGGCGGCGAGTTCGGCGATGTGTCCGGGCAGAAAATCGGTGCCGTAGGAGACAGGATTGTTGTAAAGCATGCAGGAAAGCGGCGTGGCCTGGAATACCTCGCTGAGATAGGTTTTCATCTCGCGCCAGTCGCCTTTGTAGACATAAGGCGGCAGGACCATGAGCCCGCTGCAGCCCGCGTCGTGGGCTGCTTTGGCGAGGCTGACGGATTCGTGGGTGGAGAGTGACGAGATTGCGGCGACCACGGGAACACGGCTGCCGACGGTCTGCACCATGTTGCGGAGAATGGCGAGTTTTTCTTCTGTAGTCAGGGTCGCGGCTTCGCCAAGCGAGCCGAGCATGATAAGGCCGCTACATCCACTGTCGACCATCCAGTTGGCGTGTCTGCTCATGAACTCGTGGTCCACGCGCATATGGTTATCGAAGCAGGTGGTCATGGCGGGCATGACGCCTTTCCATTGCATGATTGGTTCTCCTTATCGAGGGCGAAATTCAATGTTGCGCCGTGGGCTTCTCCGCCTCGGCAAGCGTATCAAAGCGCACCGGCAATATCGGCGGGCGGATGGACTCACCGGGCCAGCCATAAAGAAATTCAGTTGCAGCGCCGCACACCCGGCCCTGGCAGGGGCCCATCCCGCAGCGAGTGTGGAGCTTGGCGCTGCGCCAGGAATCGTGTTGTTGCAGGAGTTCGTGAGCGACATCTTCGCAGCGGCAGACAGTTGTCTGGGGCGCAGGCAGGCGGCGTAATTCGGGGCGCGGAGCGAATGCGCGCTCCATCGCGGCCGCAAAACCCAGGGCCTTGTTGCGTTTGGCGAAAAGCTTCCGAGCTGGGGAGTTCTGGCCGGTGCTGGCATATCCGGCGATGGAGCCTTCGATGAGTGACTTGTCGAGTCCGCCTATGCCGGTGATTTCCCCGGCACAGAATACGTTGGGTACGGAGGCCTGCTGCAAGGAGTCGACCGCGACAAAACCGTTGTGGAGCGAGCAGCCGAGAAGCGCGGGCAACTCCGTGTTGGGAACGAGATGGAAGCCGCAGGCGAGGAAGTCACAGTCGAGGGTGAGACGGCGCGCTCCGTTGGTGAGCGTGACGGATTCGACCTGGGACTTGCCGTGAGCCGTGACGGGCCACCAGCCGATGCGATAAGGCACAGCGGCAAGCTGCGTGCGATATTGCACGGCCTGAGAGATTTTCGAAGGGTATGCAACAATCGATGTTGCAAAATGAGCAAGCTGGCGGGGCGGCGCCTGTTCGCAGACGGCGACGACCTGGGCCCCATGGCTCTTGAGGAAAGCGGCGACGGCAAGTAGAAGCGGACCACTGCCGGCGACGACGATACGCTTGCCAGCGACGGGCAGGCCGGACTTGACCATCGCCTGCAAGCCGCCCGCACCGGTGACATTGCGCAGAGTCCAACCGGGGAATGGCAGGAAACGCTCGCGGGCACCGGTGGCGAGGATGAGTTTGTTGTAGCGCAGGATGTGGAGGCCGTCGGGAGCTTCAGCGTGGAGGGTGTTGAAAGCTGGAGCGTCGAAGACGCGGAGGCCGTGGAGGCGCGTGGCCTGGGTTTGTTGAAGCCGGTTGTGCCATGGTCCAGACGGATGGGACTGCCGAGCGGGGAAGCTGTTGCGCCAGATCTGGCCGCCGAGGGCGGGATTTTCATCGACGATGGCGACGCGGGCATGAGGGGCGGCAGCACAGGCGGCCGCGATGCCGGCAGGTCCGCCGCCGATGACGAGGACATCGTAAGTGTACTCGTTACGGTTACGCATGTGTGCTCACCTCCATTCCGGGCACACAGAGGGTCTGGCATGCGAGCCGGTTGGAAATGCGGTCGATGGTGACTCGGCACTCGTAACAGATGCCCATGGCACAGAGCGGTCCGCGCGGCTGGCCGGTCACGGAGGTGCGGCATGGTTCGTTCAGAAGAGTGAGCGCGACGGCGACAGTGACGCCGGAGGGAACTTGCACCGGAGCGCCGTTGACCGTGATCGTGATGGCGTCAGGCATGCGCAGTCTCCGTTGTGGGATGAAATGCGCGGGCGGGCAAGTAGGGTTCGACGGGGATTTCGGACCCCGAGCCGGTGAGGATGTGACGGATCAATTTGCCGGTGGCAAGCGCGGTGGTGATGCCGAGGCCCTCGTGTCCAGTAGCGAGAAAGAGCGTGGGATCGGCGGGATGTGGTCCGATGAGGGGCAGCTTGTCCGGCGTGGCGGCGCGGAAGCCGGTCCAGGTGCGCAGGACGGAGAGTTTGTCGATGCCGGGCATATAGCGCCGAGTCTGCTGCATCATGCGCTGGAGGATTTGGTGGTCGACAGATTTGTCGTGTGCGTTGTATTGCCGCGATGAGCCAATGAGGACCTGTCCGGTTTTGCGCGGTTGCACGTTGAAGGCGACTGAATCTGCCGTGCCGGAGCCTGCGCTGCGGACGTAGCCAAGTTCGACGAGTTGATGACGGACGAAGCCGGGTGCGCGGTCCGTGATGACGAGATGACCTTTGCGCGGGTGGACCGGCAGCCCCGGGGCGAGGGATGGGGCTGCGGCCCCGAGCGCGTTGATGATGCGCGGTGAGGAGAGTATGTCTCCGTTGGCAAGACAAGCTTTGCCTTCACCGGCCTGCAAGGCAGCCTGGCGGATGAGGGAAGCACCGGAAGAAAGAGCTTGTTGCAACAAATAATCCGCGGCAACGGGGGGATAGAGGACTGCGTCAGAGGAGACGAGGAGTCCGCCTGCCAGGCCGGGGCGGAGATGCGGTTCTTCATGCAGCAGGGCATGCGAATCCAGGACGCGAACTGGCAGGCCGCGCGTCACGTAAATGGATTGCTTGCGCGCGACCTCCTGCATTTCGACCTCGTCAGCCGCGACCCAGATGGTTCCGGGCGTTTCATATTCGGCTGCAGGTGGAAGTTGCGGTGCGAGGACATGCCAGAGCTGCTGGGAGTAATGGGTGAACGCGAGCTGCGCGGGCGAATCATCCATGACGACGATGTGACCCATGCCGGCGGCGGTTGCTCCTCCGCCGACGACGCCGGGCTCGACCACTGTGACGGACATGCCGGCGTGGGCCAGTTCCATGGCGCAGGCTGCTCCGACGATACCGGCACCGAGAACAATTGCGTCGCAATTGGAGCTCATGTGCGGATTCCGGCGACGAATGGATCGGTGGAGTCGAGGATGAGTGTGGTTTCGGCCGTGATGTATGCGTTGCCGGTGATGCTGGGATAGACGCCGTCGTCACGGACCTCGATGCAGCCTTGAAAGATGCTGCCGAGAATGCCTTCCTGGCGCCAGAGCTCGCCGGGACTGAGTTTGCCGTCGGCGTAGAGGCATGCCATTTTGGCAGAGGTGCCGGTGCCGCAGGGTGACCGGTCATAGGCTTTGCCGGGGCAGAGTACAAAGTTGCGGCTGTCGGCCTGAGGGCTGACTGGTGGAGCGAAGATTTCGATGTGATCGATGATCTTGCCGTCGTCTCCGCAGATGCCCTGCGATTCAAGGGCCTGACGGATGGCCCAGGTGAATTCGGTGAGGCTCTCGACATGCTGGAGGTCGAGTTGCTGGTTGTGGTGGTCGACAAGATAGAACCAATTGCCGCCCCAGGCGATGTCACCAGTGACGATGCCGTATCCGGGAACCTCGATGGGAACGTGCTGTGCGGCGCGGTAGCTGCGGACATTTGTGACAGTGACCGCGCCGCTGGGGTGGAGGGTGGTTTTGACGGCGCCGACAGGGGTGTCGATCCAGTGCTCGCCTGGCTGAATTTTGCCGAGCCAGGCAAGGGTGGCGACGACGCCGATGGTTCCGTGGCCGCACATACCGAGATAGCCGACGTTGTTGAAGAAGATGACGCCGATGTCGCAGCGGGGATCCTGGGGCTCGCAGAGCATGCCGCCCACGATGACATCGGAGCCGCGCGGCTCATTGACGACGGCGGAGCGGAAGTCGTCGAACTGAGTACGGAGGCGGTCAAGCCTTTCGGCGAGAGATCCATCGCCCAATTCCGGAGCGCCAGCGATGACGAGCCGCGTGGGTTCGCCAGCGGTGTGCGAATCGATGGCCTGAATACGATGCAGAACGGACATTAGCAAGATTGGCCCCGAATTATGTCTACCACATTGGATACATTCTTGTCTTTAGATTATCAGTTCATCGTGGAGCTGTTAAGACGGGGCATGAGGTGGATGTTTCCGGTGCGGAGTCCGGACAGGAGCGAATATACTTCACAGCGGCAACCATAGTACATACACTTAGGTTGATAACAATATGGCGAATGTGACTTCGAAAACGGGTCGTAAGCCGCATGCAAAGAAGGCGGCTGCTCAGCATGGGGCGGGGTTACAGACTGCCTTTCAGCAGGTTCGGGAGCTGATTGTGCATGGGAAGCTTTCACCGGGCATGTGGATTGTGGAGGCTGATCTGGCGCAGCGGCTGGGGATGAGCCGGACTCCGGTGCGCGGAGCGCTGCAGTGGCTGCAGCGCGAAGGGTACGTGATTGAGCAGAAGAACGTGAGCAAATCACGGATGATTGTGGCGCCTTTGACGAAGGAAGATTCGTCGGAGCTGTACGCGATTGTTGGTCATCTGGAGGGACTTGCCGGGAGGCGGACGGCGCAGTTGCCCAAGGAGAAGCGCATGGAGATTGTGCGCCAGCTCAGGAAGCTGAATACCGGGCTGAAGTCGATCAGCCGTGACCAGACAGGCAGGGCTGGAGATATTTTCGATCTGGACACGACGTTTCACTCGACGGTGGTGAAGGCCAGCGCGGGGCCACGCCTGATGGCGCTATATAACGCCGTGAAGCCGCAGACGGAGCGGTATTGGCGGCTTTATGCCAGCTCGATCATCAACGATCTGCACAACAGCGTGACAGAACACGAGGAGATTATTGACGCGATCCAGGAAGGGGACCCGGATCGCGTGGAGGCGGCATTGCAGTTGAACTGGAGCAATGGCTCTCAGCGCCTGGGGAAGGTGATCGACCTGTTTGGAGAACGCGGCACCTGGTAGACGCTTTGTTTGAGGCAATGTACACGAGATGCGGCTGAGTCAGCCGCATTTATTTTTGGGCATTTGCCGGAGAAATGAAGGCAATTTCATGATTCCGACTTGACATCGCCCCAGGTTGGATCGTACACAATCATACGCTACAAATTGTATGCAATCCACTGCCCGCTATACCGGTTGCGCGCGCAAAGTCCAGTATGCCCGAGTGAGGAGAAGCGAATGCGGAAGCTATATCGATACCTGATGGTTTTTGTACTGCCAGCGGCAATTTTTCCGGTTGCAGGTTTCGGCCAGACACTGCGCGCCGAATATGAAAAGGCAGCGACGCTTGGGAAGCTGTACAGCAGCCTGACGGTGAACGTTCCGGGCAAGGCGGTCTGGATCGGAGACACGGACAGCTTCTGGTACCGCAAGAGCGTGAACGGCGGTTACGCATTTGTGCTGGTGAATGCAAGGGCCGAGACACGCGGTCCGGCATTTGACCAGGCAAAACTGGCGATGGCTTACAACAAGGCGAGCGGCGAGACGGTGACGGCTCTGAAGCTACCGTTTGAGGAGTTCCGCTATGGCAAAGATCAAAAAAGCATTCTGTTTGCCGCAGACCAGTCGCGCTGGGAATGTGACTTAGAAAAGTACGTATGCAAACGGACGGGGCCGGACGTGCAGTGGTGGCAGGAGCCGCAGTGGCTTTCGCCGAAGAACGATCCGTCAGATGTGGTGACCTCACCGAACGGGAAGTGGGAAGCGTTTATCCAGAACTTCAACGTCTATGTGAGGCAAAAGGGGAGTAAACACGCGGTTGCGCTGAGCACGGATGGGTCGCAGGGGAATTTTTACTATTTCCCATCGCTGAGGTGGTCGCCGAATTCGGAGGACCTGGCGGCGTTTCGGATTCGACCGGGCTTTCACAGGCGGGTTTATTACGTGCAGGCGGCACCGCCGGACCAACTGCAGCCGAAGCTCTCGTCCATCGAATACGTGAAGCCAGGTGATGTGCTGGACTTGCAGCAGCCGGTGCTGTTTCATGTGGTGGAGCGGAAGGAAATTCCGATTGACAATGCGCTGTTTCCTAATCCGTTCAATCTGTCGAGGATGAAGTGGTGGAAGGACAGCCGCGGCTTCACGTTTGAGTACAACCAGCGCGGGCACCAAGTGTATCGCGTGATTGAAGTGAACGCGACAACGGGCAAGGCGCGGGTCCTGATCAATGAAACGAGCAAGACGTTTATCGATTACGAGGGGTTGACGGGGAACCAGTATGACACTGGATGGACTTACCGTTATGACGTAAATGACGGCAAGGAAATTATCTGGATGTCAGAGGCGGATGGCTGGCCGCACCTGTACCTGTACAACGGGATGACAGGCGCACTGGAAAACAGGATCACCAGCGGGCCGTGGGTCGTACGCGATGTGAATTACGTCGATGTTGCGAAGCGGCAGATTTATTTCGAGGCCAGCGGAGTGAATCCGAACGTGGACCCGTACTTTGTGCACGAGTACCGAATCAACTTTGACGGGACGGGGATGACGCCTCTGACTCCGGAGCCGGGGAATCACCAGGTTGAGTTTTCGAAGGACGGGAAGTATTACGTCGATTCGTGGTCGACGGTGAGCGAGGCGCCGACGATGGTGCTGAAGCGGACAGCGGGCAACCAGGTGCTGATGCACCTGGAGCATGGGGATATCAGTAAGTTAGTCGCGGCAGGGTGGAAGCCGCCGATGGTGTTTCACACGGCGGGCAGGGATGGGAAGACGCAGATATGGGGGCTGATCTACAAGCCGCTGAACTTTGATCCGCAGAAGAAGTATCCGGTGGTGGAGGATATTTATGCGGGGCCGCAGGGTTCATTTGTTCCGAAGTCGTTTACGACGCGCTTTGAGCCGCTGACCGCGCTGGGATTTGTGGTGGTGCAGATAGATGGGATGGGAACGAATAATCGCGGGAAGGCCTTCCAGGATGTGATCTGGAAGAACCTGAAGGACAGCGGATTTCCGGATCGGATACTGTGGCACAAGGCGGCGGCGAAGAAGTTTCCGTGGTATGACATTTCGCACGGGGTGGGGATCTTTGGTGTTTCGGCAGGCGGGCAGAGCACGCTGAGCGCGCTGCTGTTTCATCCGGACTTCTACACGGTGGGGGTGGCGAACAGCGGATGCTACGACAACCGGATGGACAAGGTCTGGTGGAACGAACTGTGGATGGGCTGGCCGGTGGGTCCGCAGTATGCGGCTTCGTCGGACGTGGCGAATGCATACCGGCTGAAGGGCAAGCTGCTGCTGTTTTTCGGCGGGATGGATCACAACGTGGATCCGTCGTCGACGCTGCAGGTGGTGAATGCGCTGATCACGGCAAACAAGAACTTCAGCCTGCTGGAGGTTCCAAATGGGGATCACGGCGTGGGGATCGCGCACGCCTACGTGCAGCGGAAGCTGGAGGACTTCTTTGTGAAGAATATGCTGCATGAGCAGCCGCCGGACTGGAACCGGGATCCTGGAAAGTGGTTTAAGCCGGGGCAGGAGCCAGCGCCGCGGTATTAGAAACTCATATCGCTACAAATTAAGGTGAGAATCGCAGTTGGTCTGAATTTTAGGCCAGTTGCGATTCTCTTTTGGGGTTATTCGGAGCGCCAGTGGAGGCGGATGAGGGACATGGCCTGGCGGGGCAGGGTGAGGGAGAGCGTGAGCTGGCCGGAGTGGGTGTCGAGCCACCGCGGCGAGGTGAAGAGCTGAAGCTGGCCGGCGGCCTTGAGCTGGTGGATTTGCGCAGCGGTGGGGTGCTGGGGTGAGCCCATGGATTTCCAGGCGGTGTAAGCGTCGCTGTGGTGGTCGTCGATGCGGAACTGCGTGGCGAGGACGCGGGCGACGTTGCGGGGCAGGCCGTCGATCTGGATGGTGACAGGCGCCGGTGGTGAGGCGGTGGAGTTGTCGTCGTAGTTCCAGACAAGAATGCTGGCGGTGTGGGAGCCGCGAGTGGCGATCACGCCGACGTCTGGCTGGGTGCGGACGCTGTTTTGCAGGAGGTCGTTGAGGCTGAGCTCACCGGTGCTGGTGGCGGCGATGCGGGTTTTCTGGAGCATGCCAAAGATGCGGAAGGCGTTGAGGACGGGCTTGTCCACGCCGTGGGTCATGAGCGAGCGATAGCCGTAAAACCAGGGGTGGCCAGGAAATGTAAATGCCCAGGTTACATATCCCTGCAGGTTCACGTGATACTTTGCGGCGAGGGCGAGCGTGCGGGTGAGGAGCTCGGCTTCGTAACTGGCGTACTGCGGAGAGTCGCGGTATTGGTTCTCAGGATGGAGGCTGGCGGCGCAGGCAGCGCAGCCTTCGGGGTCAGACTCGCTGATGACAATGGGAAGATGACGGAGGGTGGGGAAGCTGGACACGATGGCGAAGCCGTGTGCGATGTCCTGGAGCTGGTGGCCGAGATCCATCTGGGCGTGGCCGTCGACCATGCGGGTGCGGCCCTTGGCGTGGAAGGAGATGAAGTCGAGCGGGGAGCCGGTTTTGCCAGTGGCGTAGTTTTTGCCGCTGACGCAGTGGGTGAGAAAGGCGCGGAGATATGCGGCGGCGTGCGGCCAGTCGGGACCGGTGGTGGCCGGTCCGCCGACGTTTGCGCTGGGCAGGGCACGTTTGACGGCGGCAGCCGAGTAATCATAGAGCTCTTCGTACTGCGCCTCAGTGCCGTGCCAGTAGCCGATGTCGGGTTCGTTCCAGACTTCCCAGTCCCAGCGCTGGACGTTGTCGCGACCGTAGCGCGAGATGGAGTGACGGACCCAGTGCTCTACAAGATTGGACCACCTGGTGTAATTGTTGGGCGGATACGACCATCCGGTGAAGAGCGGTCCTTTGGGCCAGTGATGGCGGTAGGGATGGGGATGCGTGGAGAGCGCCCTGGGCATGAAGCCGATTTCTACATAGGGAGTGATGCCGGTGGCTTTGTAGGTGTCGAAGATGTGGTCGAGGATTTTCCAGTTGTAGACAGGGTGGCCGGCGGCATTTTGGGTGTAGGCGTTGGTGGAACCCCATTTGAGCGCGGGCGCGCCGTTACCGGTGGTGAGGAGGTTGTGGGTGCGGTCGTGAAAGCCGTAGGGGCTGAGATGGCCGAGCTGATTGAGGAGCGCGCGACCTTCCGGCGAGTAAGTGTAGTTAGGCTCGTCATGGCCGATGTAAGTCCAGACGGGTTTGAGCGTGCCGGTGGGCTGATTGAGGTGGACATGAATCTGGACGGGCTGCTGAGCGGAGAGGGTGATGGGCAGAATGCAAAGGGGGATTGCGGCGAGGAGGGTCAGCAGTTTTGTCATGGCGGTTCCTTGAGGGCGAACTTCGTGGGGGTGAAAACGTATTCTGGATTTCACCTCGCGGCCCATGATACGCCATGGGGCTGGGGTTCTGGGAGAAGCTCAGGACGGTGTCGGGGCTCTACGCATTACCGGGATTTTTTGGCTTAGCCTCAGAATGACATTGTTATCCGGCATCCGGCCTACACTTTCTCCTCGAAAAGCACGAGGAGAAAGTGTGGGACCCCTGAGGCGGTTTGTTAGGCGCGGGTGCGCCACTTGGAAGAGAGAGCGGCGAGCTTGTCCTGTGGGGATGGGGGTGGGGTCTTTTGCCTGCGCGGAGTTGAATTCGAGGTTGGGTGCGATGCGGGGGGCATGAGTGCCTTGATGGAGAGGCCGATACGGCGGGATTTGGCGTCGACGGTGAGGACTTTGACCTTGACGATCTGGCCGGCTTTGACGGCTTCGGAGGGGTCTTTAATGAAGCGGTTGGAGAGCTCGCTGATGTGGACGAGGCCGTCCTGGTGAACGCCAATGTCAACGAATGCGCCGAACTTGGTGACGTTGGTGACGACGCCCTCGAGAGTCATGCCGGGCTGAACGTCTTCGAGGGTGTGAACACCTTCATCGAAGGAAGGTGCGACGAATTTGTCGCGCGGGTCGCGGCCGGGCTTGCGGAGCTCGGCGAGGATGTCATCGAGGGTGTAGGCGCCGGCGCTGAGCTGGCTGCGGTCGACTTTTTCTAGGAGTTGCGGCTGGCGGATGATTTCTTCGATGGAAGTGCTGAGCGAGCCTGCGATCTGCTCGACGACGGGATAGGACTCGGGGTGGACGGCGGTCATGTCGAGGGGATTGTCGCCGTTGCGAATGCGGAGGAAGCCGGCGGCCTGCTCGAAGGTCTTGGGACCAATACCGGGGACGTCGAGCACCTGCATGCGGGAGCGGAAGCTGCCGTTCTGATTGCGGTGGGTGACGATGTTGAGTGCGGTGCGCTCAGAGATTCCGGCGACGTGGCGGAGGAGGGTCCAGGAGGCGGTGTTGAGGTCGACGCCGACGCGGTTGACGCAGCTTTCGACGACCTGTTCG
>JAJZJJ010000044.1 GCA_021810175.1 Acidobacteriota bacterium
GATGCTTCCGGCTTTTTCAATACGCAGTACTATGTTGGCCTCAAGCCGCAGTCGGAATGGCCCGAACCCTATCGCTCCAACAAGGCCCTCCTGATTGCGGCCATGGATCGCAAGCTCTCCCAGGAAGTCCCCTACGCGGGTTGGAACTTTTCCCAGCCCATCCAGGACAACGTGGATGAAGCCGTTAGCGGCGTCCGAGGGCAGAACGGAGTAAAGGTGTTCGGCCCGAACCTGGCCATCCTCGCCAAGAAAGCGGTGGAAGTTCAGGCAGCGCTCAAGACGGTTCCCGGCGTCGTGGATACAGGCATTTATCACGTCATGGGACAGCCCAACGTCAACATCACCGTCAGCCGCTCTCTCGCTAGCCGTTATGGAATCAATGTCAGCGCCATTCGCCAGGCGGTGGAAGGCGCCGTGGGCGGAAAAGTAGTCAGTCAGATCCTGCGCGGTGACATGCGCTTCCCGCTGGCCGTGCGCTACGAGCGGCAATTCCGAACCTCGGCGCAGGCGATTGCTTCGGTCCGCATCTTATCGCCCACCGGTGCGCGTGTATCCCTCGGGCAGCTCTGCCATATCCGTATTCAGGAGGGCCCATCCACCATCTTCCGGGACGACAATGAGCGGTTCATTCCCATTAAGTTCGACGTGCGCGGGCGCGACCTCGGTTCGACCGTCAAGCAGGCCATGCAGGTCGTACAGAAGAAGGTGAAGCTGCCTCCGGGCTATCAGTTCGTCTGGGCCGGCGAGTACACCAGTGAACAGCAGGCCGATCACCGCCTCGACGAAATTATCCCCATCGCTGTCATTGGTATCTCCCTGCTCCTGTACTTCGCATTCAATTCCTTCAAGTGGGTGCTCATCATTCTGCTCGATGTGGCGCTCGCTCCTCTGGGGGGCCTGCTTGCGCTCCTGGCGACGCACACGTATTTCAGCGTGTCCAGCGGTGTCGGCTTGTTGGCGCTCTTCGGTGTATCCATTCAGATCGGCATGATCATGTTGGAGTACATCAACCAGTTGCGATCCCGTGGCTATTCCATCGAAGATGCAGCCATGGAGGCGGCGCGCGTGCGCCTTCGTCCCATCCTGATGACGATGCTCGTGGCCACCCTGGGCTTGCTGCCAGCCGCCATGTCACACGCCATCGGCTCTGACGCACAGCGGCCATTTGCCATCGTGATCGTGGGTGGACTCACATTGACGCTGGTGATCAGCCTCTTCCTGCTGCCAACGCTGTACGTCACCCTGGCGCGCCCTGGCGACAAGCTTCCGCAAACGGAACAGGAAACAGTGGAACAACACGTCTGAGCAAGATTTCTTGCAGTGGCACGCCCAATCCAAATGGAGGCGCGGCTTTCCCCTCACGAAAAGCCGCGCCTCTCAAACTCGGACCACGGCATAACAGCAGGAAATCCTCTTCCAGCGAAGCCGTCATACCGCAGATGAATCGTCCCGCGGCTCCTCATCGATCCGCTCAGGCAAGCTCCCTGCTAGATACCAGCCAAAGAGCTTCGCCAGCGGCTCAAGGTGCTGATCCGTGTCATGCGTAAGCGATTCAAAGTCGCGTGAAATGGCCGCCAGCTTCGGCCAGTCAGCAACCCGCGATGCGATCACCCCATCCCGCGAGGAATAGAGCGCCACACGCCGCTCAGGGCGCTGCTTCAGCACAACTCCATCCGCCCAGGTCGGAGAACTCACTGCCATCACGTGGAGATCCTCGCGGCCCATCTCCTGCAGCTTGGCCGCAACCGTACCACCCAGGCTGATGCCTACCAGCAGCGCATTCCGTGGAAGCTCCATCCGCATCAGCTGTTCCACAGAAGCCTCTGCGGCAGCTGCTGGATCATGGTGCGCCAGCTCAGGCCGAAAAAACGATAGCCGCGGCCAGCGTGGCGCCAGCACTTCGGCCAGCTTATTCACCGTGCCGTTCGGCGAGCCGCCCTTGCCGTGCAACAGATAGACCGCCGGAATGGAACCTGTGCGCTCCATGGAAATTTCATTCATCCGTTCAATGCTCCTGCAACAATCATGCCTTGCCGGTGCTGCCGAAAGCATTGTTTCACGCACCGCGAAAACATGACCGTTTTGCAGCGTTTTCGGTTCAGGTCTTTGCGAGGCCGAAGCTCCTCGGTGGCTATTTCCTTCAGAAGAAGCCACACCCCGCAATATCACCTCGCCCACGGTTGAGCCGAAAGCGCTTGAAACCCTTCATGGCTCGCAACCGCGGCCTGCCTTTGACGAAATGATTTCTGCATTGACAGGCGCTTCCTCGAATCATGAAAGTGTGAGCACCGCATCTCACGGGAGGCTCAGTGAAACCAATTACACGCCGCGACGTTCTCAAGACCGGCCTGCTGG
Organism: Acidobacteriota bacterium; assembly: GCA_021810175.1. The sequence goes on from JAJZJJ010000044.1 coordinate 2,356, forward strand.
CACCGGCTGCAACCGCCATGGCGCAGGGCGTCGGCCCCATTCGCTCGGCAACACATGCATGGGACGATGCTTCCGGCCCGCTCAGTGTGCCGGAAACCCTCACACCTCCGGCTCCTGGCGCCGGCCGCGAACGCCTCCTGCTCGACTTTGGATGGCGCTTTCACCTCGGCAACGCCAACGATGCCGAAAAGGATTTTCATTACGGAAGCTCATGGACCGGCAACTTTGAAAAAACCGGCAACTTTCTGCCCGCCGCCACCGCGGCCTTCGACGATTCCGACTGGAGCGGAATCGACCTCCCGCATGACTGGGCCGTGGAACTGCCGTTTGTCGACGACCCTGGCCTGCTCAGTGCGGGATTCCATCCCCTCGGGCGCAAATATCCCGCCACCAGCGTGGGATGGTACCGGCGCATCTTCGACCTTCCCGCCGAGGACGTCGGCAAACGCATCACGCTCGAATTTGAAGGCGCCTATCGCGACACGCTCGTCGTCTTCAACGGCTTCTTTGTGGGCCAGCACACTGGCGGATACGACCCCTTCAGCTTTGACGTCACGGACTTCGCCAATCCCGGCCAGCGCAACGTCCTGCTGGTGCGTGTCGACGCCACACAGCGAGACGGCTGGTTTTACGAGGGCGCTGGAATCTACCGCCATGTATGGCTGGTGAAAACCAATCCCGTGCACGTCAAAAAGTGGGGCACCTTCGTCCGCTCAGAAATTCGCGGCAACCAGGCCACGCTCTCCGTGCTCACCGAAGTGGAAAATCACGGCAAAGTGCCGGGCAGCGCCCGCGTTGTCTCGACCATCGTGGATCCTTCGGGCTCAGCCGTCGCCAACGATGTAACCGCTGCGGCTACAATTCAACCCGGCAGCGAGCGTAACTACCGCCAGAAGATCGAGATCAGCCATCCCAGCCTCTGGTCCCTCGAAGAACGCAACCGCTACAAACTGCTCACCGAGATTCGCGTCAACGGCAAAACAGTGGACCGCTATGAAACAACTTTTGGAATACGCTCCATCCGTTTCGATGCGCAGCATGGCTTTTTCCTCAACGGCAAGCACGTCAAGTTGCGCGGCACATGCAATCACCAGGACCACGCCGGGGTTGGCGTAGCCGTCCCCGATGCCGTGCAGTACTACCGCATCCGTAAGCTGCAGGAAATGGGCTGCAACGCCATCCGCACCTCGCACAATCCGCCTACACCTGCGTTGCTCGACGCCTGTGACAGGCTTGGCATGCTCGTCTTCGATGAGACGCGCATGATGTCCTCCAACCCCGAAGGTCTGCATCAGTTCGGCGACCTGGTCCGGCGCGACCGCAATCGCCCCTGCGTCTTCATGTGGTCCATGGGCAATGAGGAGCCCGTCGCCAACACGCCGCGCGGCGTGCTCATTCTCTCCGCCATGAAGGCTCTGGCTGCGCGTTACGACGGCAGCCGCCCTGTCTCCATTGCTCCCACCGCCGCCATCGGCACCGGCGGTCTCGCCGTCTGCGATGTCATCGGCTACAACTACATGGACCCGCAGGCTGCGGCCTACCACAAGACACATCCTGACCGGCCCGTGATGGGAACGGAAAATGTCAGCGCCGTCGGCACGCGCGGCATTTACATCACAGATCCGTCGAAAGGCTACGTCAGCTCCTACGATCCATACACCACCACTGGCCGTGCTTCCGCGGAAGGTTGGTGGCAGTTCTGTGATGCACAGCCATGGCTCGCCGGCGGCTTTGTCTGGACCGGCTTCGACTATCGCGGCGAACCTTCGCCCGACGGATGGCCCAACGTCAGCTCGCAGTACGGCATCGTCGACACCTGCGGCTTCCCCAAGGATACGTTCTACTATTACCAGTCCTGGTGGACGCAGAAGCCCGTGCTCCATCTGTTTCCGCACTGGAACTGGCCCGCATACGAAGGCAGGGAAATCGCCGTCTGGGTCTACTCCAACCTGGACAAGGTAGAGCTCTTCCACAACGGGAAAAGCCTTGGAATAAAAGCCGTGGAGAAAAACTCCCACGTCGCCTGGAACGTGAAGTATCTTCCCGGCTCGCTTGAAGCGCGCGGCTGGAAAGACGGCAAACATGTGATGACCACTCGCCGCGACACCACAGGGCCTGCCGCGAAACTCGTCCTGCTCCCGGATCGCAAATCGCTCTCCGCCGATGGCGTCGACGTGGCGATGTTCTCCGTCGCGGTACAGGATGCGAGCGGACGCGTCGTGCCCATCACCAATAACCTCGTCACCTTCCGCATCACAGGCCCCGCAAGGCTGATCGGCGTCGGCAACGGCGACCCCACGGATCAGTCGCCCGACAAGGGCACATCGCGAAAAGCATTCTCCGGTTACTGCATGGCGCTCGTCCAGTCAGACAAATCGCCCGGCACGATCACGGTCGAAGCCACTTCCCCCGGACTCGCCCCCGCAACTGCTTCCGTTGCCTGCCATCCGGCGGAACTCGAACCACAAGTCAGCGTGTGGAAGCGCTCCATCCCGGAAGGCGAAGGCATCACCGGACTTTGGCGTCCGGTCAATGCCAACGGCGCCGGAGGATTGGTATCGTTCCTGGGTTATGCGCAGGCGTTCACCTTCCGGCAAAAAAGCGGCAGGCTGGAAGGCAGCGTGGAAAGCTTCGAAGGTTATTTCGGCAACAATGGCATGCCGGTCCCCATCACAGACGGCGCCGTGAACGGCGACCGTATCGCCTTCAAGTCTGGCCGCAATACCTATGAAGGCATCATCCAGGGAGATGAAATCAAACTTGAGCGCTCCGTAACATTACCCTTCCACTTCTTGTCGAAGCCGGAAAAACCCGCGCCCAACCGCCCCGCCATTGGCCCTCCGCCAGACGGCACGGACCCTTCGCTCAATCTTTCCGCGATACTCGACTCGAAATTTCCCGTGGTGCTCAAACGAGCCGGCAGCTGACCGGAGGAGCATCCCGCTCACCGGACCGTCTCTCGGATGGCATCACAAAGAGCGCAGGGATGACCCACACCATCCCCGCGCCATAAGGACGTAACAGTCGACCACGCAGCCAACTCTAAGGGTTGGTCTGCAGCTTGCCCGCCTTTGCGGCAGCGCCACGCGTCTCAGGAGCCAGCGCATGGAATGCCAGTGCCGCAAATGCGCCTCCTGCAAAGTTGGCCAGCAGGTACACCCAGATCTTCGTCCAGGCCACCATCCCCATGAACGAGATGCCCACGGCCACAGCAGGATTGAAAGCAGCCGAAGCCACTCCGCCCACCGCAAACGCGCCCGCCACCACCGTAAACCCAATCGCCAGCCCAAAGAACGAATTCCCGTTGTTGTCGTCAGAGGTGGCCGAATTGAGCACCACAAAGACAAGCGCAAACGTAAACAGGAATTCCGCCAGCAACTCCGGCATCACCGCAAGGTGACGAATCTGCGGATGATTGATGGGCATGACATACCGAACCACCGCACCCGCCAGCACCGCGCCCATCGCTTGAAACAGCATGTAAGGAATCACGTCCTTCGTCGCGCACCGCCCGCGAAGCCACACACCCAGCGTCACGGCCGGGTTGTAATGCCCGCCCGAAATGTGTCCGCCTGCGTAAATCATCACCATCAGCACAGAGCCGATAGCCAGTGGAGGAATCACTCCGTCGCCGCCCGCCAGCACTGACATGCCGATCGTGAATACGAGAAAGAATGTTCCTATCAGTTCCATCAGGTATTTCTTCATTGCAACCTCCGTCATCCTGCACCCGGGCCTTCCGATGCCTGTGCAATAGAGATTTCGCCCGCGGTTCGGCAAATTCCCATGTAGATCAGGCCGCACTCTCTGTCTTTCGAATTGCGGCCATGCCTACGCCGGTGACCTGCCACTCGCCTCCGGCCTCGGCCGCAAATCCTGCCTCGGCCAGCTCCCGGCTCGCGCTGCGAATGCGATACAGCGGCAGCCCCGTCCTGGCCGCAACCTCCGATAGCAGAATCGGCCGTTCCATGGCATTGAGAATCTGCTTCGCAGATTCCGTGAGTTCGCCATCCGGATTCAAACAAGCCATTGTGGCCCCATTTCCGTCATGGAGCCGCTGCCGGCTCCATGACCTGCGATAGGAATGATTCAGACGGCCTTCTTCGAGAAGTACCAGTCCGTGGTCTCAAAGCCTGCCTTCATGCGTACTTCCGCATCCTCCGTCGTCTTCGGCGGAGGCACGATCACCTTCTCGCCAGGCTTCCAGTTCGCTGGCGTCGCGATGCCGTGCTTGTCGGTGGCCTGCAGGGCATCCACCAGCCGCAGCACCTCCTGCGTGTTCCGCCCCGTGCTCAGCGGGTAGTAAATCATCGCCCGCAGAATTCCCTGCGGATCGATTACAAAAAGGCACCGGCTGGTTTCCGTCTTGCTCTCGCCCGGCATGATCATGCCGTAGAGCGTCGCAACTTCCTTGTTCAGATCGGCGATCACCGGGAATGGGATCTTCACGCCGAAATTCTTCTCGATATTACGCACCCACGCGATGTGCGAGAATGTGCTGTCGATGCTCAGGCCGCACAGCTCCACGCCGCGCTTGCGCAGCTCCGGAGCCAGTTCGGCAAAAGCCACAAATTCCGTCGTGCAAACCGGGGTAAAGTCGGCTGGATGAGAAAACAGAATCAGCCAGCTTCCCTTAAAGTCTTCCAGCCGCAGCGTTCCATGGGTGGTTTCCGCCTCAAACACAGGTGCTGGCTGACCAAGGCGCGGAAGGGATTGATTGAGAGGGCTACTGGCAGTGTCCATTGATTTGACCTCGCATGGATGAAGTTGAGAAAGCTGGAGTTTTTCCTGCCTCCGAAGAAAGAAGACATCCAGTCGACCAGAGCGCCAGGACGCCTATGAGGGAGCGTCGAGCAGAGTGGTTCACTCCGGGTCGAGGCCAGGAACAGGCCCTACCCCTACAAGCTGGCACCGCGGTCCGGCGCGGGCTGTGACCGCTGTCACAGGTTGTATGGCACGCCTTCCGCAACATGCAACTGAGGAGTGCGTCCGCAGTCGTGGCGGCCATCTTGATTGCCGCCCGGTCCCCAGCCGCCCGCCGGGTCCGACAAGCCTCGGGGCCGGGCAAAATTTCCATCGCCCCGTGCGGAAATTTGCCGCCATGCTAAACTTTAACTAACTGGTTAATTAATAGGGATCGCCACATGGCATCCATCACGGAAAATACCCTTGGCCACCAGAACCCATCTCGAAAGAAAAATCCGCGGCCAACGCTCGGCGCAGCCCGTGCGCCTCGATCAGCAGGACCCCATCGAAGCCTCGGACGACCGCCGCGAACGTATCTTGCGTGCCGCCATTGCCGAATTCAGCCAGCACGGCCTGGCCGGAGCACGCACTGACGCCATCGCCGCGGGCGCCGAAGTCAACAAGGCGCTGCTCTACTACTACTTCCATAGCAAGACCGAACTCTATGCGGCCGCTCTCGACGCCTCCGCCCAGCAGATGCTCGAGTCGGCGCTGCGCTCCCTCGAACACGAAGGCAGCGCCGGCGAGCGCCTGCTCCGCACCGCCCTCAATCACTTTGACCGCATCGCGTCGCAGCACGAGTACCGGCAGTTGATCAACCAGGAAATGACGCGCCTGCGGGAAAGCGGCAACGATGCCGTTCCGGCCCCGCTGGAAAAGATCTTTAGCGTGCTCATGCGCAAAATGCGCCGCGTACTCGCTGAAGGGATGAAGTCCGGCGAGCTGATCCGCGCTGACTGGCTGCAGGTCATCTATGCCGTGCTGGGCGCGAACGTCTTCTATTTCCTCAGCGCGCCCATGATGCGCCATGTCGCCGATTTTGATCCGCTGCACGAGCGCCAGATTCGCCGCCGCCGCAAGGCCGCACTCCAGCTTCTCGGCGCCGCCCTGTTTACTGACCGGCGACGCGGCGAGCAACTCGCACAGCGCGTCCTGGCCGACACTCCCATGCCCGCCATCGGGCTCGCATGGAAATTTCACTCATCAGGAGTCAAGTCACGATGAAGGCTCGGCGGAGAATTCTGACTCTGTTTGCGGTACTGTTGGCCGGCTCCATCGGCTGGTATTTCTGGTCGACGCATCAGGCCAGTGGCCTGCGGCTGGTGGGCACTGTCGATGCCAACGAGGTCATCATCAGCTCGCAGATTCCCGGCCGCATTACCACCCTGCCCGTGCAGGAGGGCCAGCACATCACCAGCGGCGAACTGGTGGCAACCATTGACAGCGACGATCTGCAGGCCGCCATGGCCGCCGCCGCCGCAATCGCGCGCAGCGACGCCTTCAAGGTGCAGGAGGCGCGCGACACCCAGGTGCAGCTTTCCGGCCAGACATCCAGCCAGGTCAGCAACGCCGAGGCGCAGCTCCGCGCCGCCCGCGCCTCTCTCGCGCAGGCGCTCGCCCAATTCGAACATCAGGAAGCGGATACCCGCAGGATTGTGAGGCTCGCCAAGGACGGCGTCGCCAGCGCCCAGTCCCGGGATGAGGCCGTCACCGCATCCGCAGCGCTCCGCTCTGCCGTAATCGTCGCCAGGGAGAACGTCGCCGCCGCGGAAGCCTCCGTGAAAGTCGCACTGGCAAACACCAATCAGGCAAAGGCCGCGGCGCAAACCACCGCCTCCGCCATCGCAGCCATGCAGAACGCCGACGCCTTGCAACAGCAGGCGGAAATCGAACTGGGCTATGCCGACATCCGCTCGCCTGTCACCGGCATGCTCAACGTGCTGGCGGCGCGTCAGGGCGAAGTCGTTGCAGCCGGCACTCCCATCGCAACCGTCATGGATCTCTCCCAGACATGGGTCTATGCGCCCCTGCCGGAAACAGAAGCCGATAGCGTGAAACTCGGCGACACCCTCAAAGTCGAAATGCCGAGCGGCGCCACCACCACCGGAAAAGTGATCGCCAAGGCGGCGCTTGCAGACTTTGCTACGCAGCGCGATGTCAACCGCACCAAGCGCGACATCAAGACCGTCCAGATCAAGCTGCTCATCCAGAACCCCGGCGAGCGCTTCGTGCCCGGCATGACGGCCTACGTCTACATCCCCCGCAACCGGCTGGTGAAGCCATGAGCACGCCCTCAGGCGGCGCGCAGGCCCAGCCCGCCATGCTGGTCGAAAAAATCGTCAAACGCTATGGCGACTTTGAGGCCGTCAGTGACGTCACCTTCGACGTAAAGGACCGCGAGATCTTCGGCCTGCTCGGCCCCAACGGCGCCGGCAAAAGCACACTCATTCGCATGATGACGACGCTCATTCCGGTCACTCGCGGCAGGGCCGTCGTCGCCGGCTACGACGTCATGCACGATCCCGATGCCGTGCGCCGGAGAATCGGCGTCATTCCGCAGGCCCTCACCAGCGACGTGGATCTCACGGTCGAAGAAAATCTCTCCATTTACGCCAAGTTGTACGGGCTGCACAAGAAAGAGCGCGAGCAGAACATCAACGAACTGCTCGAAGCCGTCGATCTGGCCAGGTGGCGCAAAGCCCAGACCAAAACGCTCTCCGGTGGCATGCGGCGCCGCCTCGAAATCGCGCGCGGGCTGGTGCACAACCCCGACATCTTCTTTCTCGATGAGCCAACCACCGGCCTCGATCCGGTTTCGCGCGTGGCCGTCTGGGAGATGCTGAACCACCTCAAAGAAACGCGGCACCTCACCATGCTCATCACCACGCACTACATGGAAGAGGCGGACCGGCTCTGCGATCGCATCGCGATCATCGATCACGGAAAGCTCGTGGCGCTCGACTCGCCCATGGCCCTCAAGGCAAGCGTGCCCGGAGAAAACACCGTCGAAGTTGGCTTTACAAAAAGCTCCGACGCATTGCTGGAACGGCTGGAACATCTGGAGGGCGTATCGTCTGTGCAATCCCAAAGCGGCGGCATGTATCGCATCGTCACCGCCAATGGCTCGCAGACCACGGCGGAACTTGTGCAGATCGCCAACTCCATGGGCCTCACCCTCAAGTCGCTGAACGTGCAGAGCACCACGCTCGACGATGTTTTCGTGCACTACACCGGCAGGCAGTTGCGGGATGAACTGGTCAAGGGTAGCTCTGAATCGCTGATGCCGCCACGCCCGGGGATGCGCGCATGAATCGCATGCTGGCTATTGTCGAACGCGAGCTGCGGAAGTTCTTCCGCTCACCGGCGCTGCTGCTTACCTCCATGCTTTTGCCACTGGTTCAGTTACTGATTCTCGGCAATGCATTCGGCGGCAAAGTCCGCAACGTAAAGCTCGGCTTCGTCAACCACGACCACGGCTTCGAATCTCTGCGCGTCAAGGAAGACTTCGACGCCATCGCCGCCAACATCAAGACCTTCACCGTTACACCGTACGAAAACGAGCAGAAAGCCGTTCAGGATGTGCGCAGCGGCAAGATCAG
>JAJZJJ010000045.1:0-2559 GCA_021810175.1 Acidobacteriota bacterium
TGGAGATGGACGGCTTCGAGTCGAACGACGGCGTTATCTTGGTCGCGGCGACGAACCGGCCCGACGTGCTCGATCCGGCGCTGCTTCGGCCGGGACGTTTTGATCGCCGGGTGGTTGTGGGCCGGCCGGATGTCCGTGGCCGCGAAGAGGTTCTTCGCGTTCATGCCCGCAAAGTTCCGGTGGCCGACGATGTCGATCTCCGGGTGCTGGCACGCGGTACACCGGGCTTCTCCGGCGCCGACCTGGCCAACATGGTGAATGAGGCAGCACTGAACGCGGCTCGCTCGAACCGAAAGTCCGTCCTGATGATCGACTTCGAACAGGCGAAGGACAAGGTTCTGATGGGTGCGGAGCGCAAGTCCATGTTGCTCAGCGACGAAGAGAAGCGGGTGACCGCGTATCACGAGGCCGGCCACGCGCTGGTCGCGGCGTTGCGCGATCATGCCGATCCGCTCCACAAGGTAACGATTATCCCCCGCGGCATGGCTCTGGGCGTGACCATGCAGCTGCCCGAGGACGACAAGCATACCGTCACCAAGAATTACCTGGAGACGCAGCTTGCCATCCTGATGGGCGGCCGCATTGCCGAGGAGATCTTCCTCCACCAGATGACCACCGGCGCCGGCAACGACATCGAGCGCGCCACCGACATGGCGCGGAAGATGGTCTGCGAATACGGCATGAGCCGGCTCGGTCCGCTGACTTTCGGCAAAAAGGAAGAGCAGATCTTCCTCGGCCGCGAGATCGCTCAGCACCGCGACTTCTCGGAAGAGACGGCCCGCCAGATCGATACCGAGGTTCGCAGCCTGGTGGACGAAGCCTACCGGGCGGCGTGGGACATCCTCAATAACAACCAGCCGATCATGCACAAGCTGGCTGTAGCGCTGCTTGAACGCGAAACGCTGGATGCGAACGAAATTCGCATGATCATCGATGGCAAGGATCTTCCGCCACTGAAGCCGACCAGTGGTGGTCCCGGATCCGGAGTCGCGGACGTTCAGCAGGTTTTGAAACCCGAACCAGGCCGCACCGGCGGATTGCCTGAAGGCAGCCCGTCCCCCGCGTAGATGGCCTCAGCGCGACACGAAAGGCAGCCTTCGGGCTGCCTTTCGTGTCTGGTCGCAATCGCTCCACGCGTCTTCCATCTGCGAGAATAGCTCCAGGATGACTGCCCGAATCTCTGCCTGTCTGTGCCTGGTACTGTTGCTGCTGAGCGGCTGCGATTACCATACGGTGACATCCGCGGCGCATCTTCCCCGTGGGGTTCGGACGCTGGCCATCCCGGCCTTCAAAAACAAGACGCAGTCGTATCACACGGCCGCATACTTCACGCAGGCGATCATCCGGGAATTCACTGAGCGAACCTCCTACAGAGTGATTGCCGGCCAGGACGCCGGCGCGGATGTGACTCTGCATGGGACGATCACCAGCTTCAAAATCACTCCCCTGACCTACGACGACGTTACAGGGCAGACGTCGAGCTATCTGGTGACGATCCAGGCGGAGCTGAGCCTGACGGATCGCCAGGGGAGAACGATCTGGCACAACTCTCACTATCTCTTTCGTCAGCAATACGAGCAGACGCAGGATCTCGCCAGCTTTATCCAGGAAGACACGGCCGCAACAAGAAGACTGGCCCGAGACTTTGCCCGGGCAGCCGTCGCCGACATTCTGGAGTCGTTCTGAAGCCCCGGGCCGAGTCCGGCCCGATCCTGCTTTAATAAGTCCGCTGCAGCAGCGCGGGATGCTCGGCTTCCACTTTCAGGATCAGCTCTCCAAAGAGTGAGTTGGCCCAGGCGAACCAGGGGCGCGTGTAGCGTGCCGGATCGTTGACGTCGAAAGATTCATGCATGTAATCCGTGCCGGCGGTGGTGTTGCGCAGCGTGCGCAGACAGACCGCGATCTCTTCCGTGTCGTGGGAGGTCAGCGCGCGCATCGCAATGGAGATGGGCCAGGCGTAGTTCATGCCGATGTGCGGACCGCCGATCCCCTCGCCGGCCGAGCCTCGGAAGAACCATGGATTCCGATCGCTCAGGACGAAGTCCCGGGTGCGCAGGTACAGCGGATCGCGGGAATCGCAGCATTCAAGATAGGGAAGGCCGAGCAGGCTGGGGACGTTGGCGTCATCCATCAACAGCGCGTTCCCGTAGCCATCCACCTCGTATGCCCATATGCTGCGTGCGTTTGTGGGCTCAACGATAGCGTGCAGCCGGATGGCCGTATCGACCTCGTCCGCCAGGGCGCCGCATTCGGCCGCCAAAGCGCGGTCGGCACAGATTTCCGCGGCCATTTCCCTCAGCCGGTGGAGCGTCTTCACGGCAAACAGATTGGCTGGAACAAAGAGCGGATAAATGCATGCGTCGTCCGAGGGGCGAAACATCGAAAAGATCATGCCGTTCGGCCGGGCCGGATTGCCGTAGCCATCCAGAGCGAGCGTATCGTAGGGATTCAGCGAGGCCCGCTGGAAACAATAGGGACCGCGGGACGCCTTGCGCTGCTGCTGCCGGAACGTCGTCACCGTCAGCTCCGCCGCCCGGTGCCACTGCTCGTCGAATAGGT
>JAJZJJ010000045.1:2569-10699 GCA_021810175.1 Acidobacteriota bacterium
TCCGTCCGGCCTGTTTTCTTCCAGAACGCATGCGACAAGCGCACCGGATAACAAAGCGAATCGATCTCCCATTTGCGCTCACCGATACCAGGGAGCATCCGCGTCCGGTCGTGCACGGACCAGGACAGCGGACGGTTGTGAGGAGAGCGCAGAAAGGCATTTGCGTAAGGATCGAGCAGGATCTGCCGCGTCTGCCGTCGGATCACGCCTTCGATGAGCCGCTCCAGGCTGGCGTCCTGTTTCATAAAGGGAAGATAGGGCCAGACCTGCGCGGAAGAATCGCGCAGCCACATGGCATCGATGTCGCCCGTGATCACGAAGGTGTCCGGCTTGCCGTCGAACTGGCCGGGGAAGACGGTCGTATCCAGGGTGTTCGGAAAGCAGCACTCGAACATCCGCGCCAGCGTGGGATCGGCGATACGTCCGCTGACCCGTTGGATCGTTTCTTCAATCGCGGGGCTGGTGAAGCGCCGCGCCGAGGGCTGCGGCCGGTTGCCGGAGAGCTCTCCTGGCCAGTCCAGCATCCGCCCCAGCATCGCGGCTCCGCCCAGCTTGGCACCGAGTCCGAGGAAGGCGCGTCTGTCCACTTCGCCTGATATTTTCGTCATCCAGTTGCCACCATTTCCGCAGAAGCACATTCATCGGGGGCACGATTCAGCGTAAAGCAGAACCGTGCCGCAGCACCAGGTCGGAGGGTTTGAGCCTTTCAGGAGGCCCGTGAAGAGCCTTCCGCAATTTTGGCGGCCTCGTGCAGGCCGTTGCCATTGCCCTCTTCGGCCACAATGTCCTCGACAGAGATGTGCAGCTGGCGTCCGAGCTCCTTCCACTTTTCAAAGACCTCGTCGGCAGGCGACTGGTCGCGAATGTGGCGAAAAGCGTCATACCAGAGATTCTGCGCCTGCCACAGATTCAGATCGAAGGGCAGTTCCCGGAGGGTGCGCGCAATCAGCAGCGCATCTTCCAGCAAATACGGCTCATTCGGGTCGCTGTGGAGCGTCACCATCGAACTCTTCATTCGTTTGTCGGCGAGGTAGCTCAGGAGCGGCTTGTCGAGCGAAACCTGGTCGGCCTGCGCAAGATCCAGCCAGGATCGCACCTGGACCGCATCGATCGGATCGCTCTCCAGAGCTCGCTTCAGTCCGGCATTGATGGCAAACGAGGCCGCCAGATCAAGGGCGGCGGGACGTGGCAGCCCGCTCTGGCTCAGGAAGTGGAGCAGCGAGGCCTGATTCTCGTAGATGGCGGAGAGGCTGGTTTCCACTTCGTCGATGGTGCCGGTGAGCAGGAGGTCCAGAATGCGCTTCTGTTCATCGCGGAAGAGCGAGCGGATGGAATACGTATGCCCCTGAAAGTAGCGATCGAAGCAGCGGACCACCTCCGGGAAGTCCGCGAGCATAACGGCTGCCCTGGCTTCGTCGAAGAACTTTCGATATGCGGCGCTTTCCTCCGGGCTCCAGTGTTTTACCACCGCGGTGATGTTCTGATCGCCAAAATGCAGAACCGCGAACGCCACCGTTTCCGAGGCTTCGGTGATTCTGGATGATATGAGCGCCTGCCCGGCGACGACGCGCACCCGGCCGGAAGAAGCGGTGTCGTATCCCAGCCGGCGGATGGAATAGCAGAATATATCGGTCTCCTCGGGGTAGCTGGTGAAGACGGAGCTGATGGCATAATGGGCGGCGACCTGTTCCAGACCCACCTGCATCACGCGGATCTGGCTGTTGTAAATGCTCGCGCCGTCTTCCTGTTCGGGGAGATTGCTTTTGGCCGCGGCGAGGCGCTCCACGAACTGTTGTTCGAAACCTCCGGCGCGATCGCCGAAGAGCTCAGCGGCGAGCTGCAGGACACGGCTGGCGTAGGCAATCACCTGCACGGTCTCAATGCCAGAGATATCGTCGAAGAACCACCCGCAGCTGGTATACATCAGCATGGAGTGGCGCTCCAGCTCCATCAGCATGAAGGCGCGAACGCGCTCCTCGCTGGTTAGCGGCCTTACGGCGCAGGCGGAGAGGAAGGCATCGCGCGATTCGCTGGAGCGGTCGAGAACCACCGCGATGTAGCTGTTGCGGGCGGCGTCGGGATCGGCGAAGAACTGCAGGGAGGCTTCCCGCGCCAGCGGAGCCACGCTGTCCCGAAGCCAGTCCAGAGCCTCGCGCAGGGGCTGACGCCATTTCTGGTTCCAGCCTGGCCGTCCGCTGCTGCAGCCACAATCGGAACGCCAGCGCTCGATGCCGTGAGCACAACTCCAGGAGGTATTCTCGACAATCTGAGCCTCAAAGGCGGGCGGATACTTTTCCAGGAACTCCCCATAGTTGGTCAGGCGGGCGCCGTCGCCGGCTCGGGTGTCGTCCTCGGCCCAGTGCAGCAGCCAGGCCAGGGCCATTTCGCCATAGTGATGATGATGGCCGTAGCTTTCGCCGTCCGTTGCCACATGGACCAACTGAGGATCGGCGGCATCGGCCTTAAACCCGCCCATCAGCCGCTGCGCGAAGCCTTCGCCGCTGTTCAGCAGTCCCTCGAAGGCAATCGCGCGCGACCTTGGGCCGTCGTAGAAAAAGGCGGCAATCGTGCGTTCTTCCTTGAGCCGGACCAGGTACGGGCGCGTGGAATCGACCGAGGCATGCGCGGTGGCGGTCCATGCGGGTTCTGTTGCCAATTTAGACGGAGCCGCGGACTTGCCCAGAGGGCGGATGCGCGCGCACTGGTGTGGCGCCAGCACGACAAACCGGATTCCGTGCTGCGCCAGGAGATCGAGCGACTCCAGATCGACGGCTGTTTCGGGCAGCCACATGCCTTCGGGCAGGCGGCCGAAGCGGTGGCGAAAATCGGCGATGCCCCAGCGAATCTGAGTGATGCGATCCCGCGTATTCGCCAGCGGCATGATGATGTGGTTGTAGACCTGCGCCATGGCCGAGCCATGGCCGGAAAATCGAGATTGGCTGCGCTGGTCGGCATGAACAATGGCCGTATGGACCCGGGGCGCGTTTTCGCTGAGCCAGCAGAGCAGCGTCGGGCCGAAATTGAAGCTCATCCGCGCGTAATTGTTCAGGATGCGGATGATCTGATTTTCGCGGTTGACGATGCGAGCGGCGCCGTTCGGGGCATAGCATTCATGCGTGATCCGGTCGTTCCAGTCGTGCCAGGGGGCTGCGGATTGTTGCGCTTCCACCGTTTCCAGCCAGGGATTCTCGCGGGGCGGCTGGTAAAAGTGGCCGTGGATGCAGATGGTTCGGTCGGGAATGTTCGCAGTACTCATGGCTAGTCCAATCAGACTCTCATCCATGCGGGCATTGCCCGCCGTGCCGAAAGAGAGGAGTCTCGAAGGTCATGTTATCGGCAGCGGGCATCTGTGCGACAATAGTGGAATGCGGAGGCGTGCGTTGTGGCCTCCCGGAGAATCTTCATGTTTGACAATCTTCTCAGGCCCGAACACCTGATTCTGATCCTGATCATCGCTCTCCTGCTTTTTGGTCCGGCCAAGCTGCCGGGGCTGGGTAAAGGACTCGGCGAGGCTTTCCGCGGTTTCAAGGAAGGCATTAAGGGCGAATCGGCTACCTCCGATACGGCGACGAAACAGGAAAATGCGGTGGCGAAATCCGAAACCGCAACGCCTCAGGTTAAATAAGCCGCGCTCACCCCGGCGAAGTTTGCAGGCCGCACCTCCTGGTGCGGCCTTTGCGCTTTAGCCCTCCGATATCAGTGCTTTGCCCTCGCGATGATGGCCGCCAGGTTGTACCAGTCCGGCGGCACCGGCACGTTGTACAGCGCATTGGTAATGAACCGCTGACCGGTCATCTCGCCGTTCTCGAAATGGGTAATGGTGAACGGGGTCGCTATCCCATCGACAGCGTGGTAGTCGTCGTATTCTTCCACCGCCGTATCGATATCGTGATAGACGGAATCGTGCCATTGCCAGCTGCGGCGAAGGGGAAGGTGCGTCTGCACGTCCAGGTCGATTTCGACCGCGTCATTGCGATCATTCAGCAGCGAGATCTTGTCGGCCAGGTGACGCTCGACCAGCCTCTGGCCGTCGTACATGAGAAGCGTCTTTGGATTTTTCATCCAGATTTTTACGGCCGCTTCGATGGAATGGTCGCGGTCGCGTACATAAGCCCGGCACAGCTTCGGGTTCATCGCGCGCTTGCCGCGGTAGGTGATCTCCCAGCACTGGTTGTCCGTATAGAGCTGCACCCAGTTCTGCTGATCATGCTTTTTCTCGGTCAGGTCGATGCGCTCGACGGTGGGTGTGGTCCAGGCCCAGAAGGGCGTGGTCCCGAGCGTGGGTTTGCCTTTGTAGAAGGCGGCGATGCTGCCTTCCGTGTAGCGATTCTGCTGGTTGAGCCATCGCTCTCCGCCGAGCGCCTGGACCATCTCGTCCAGTAACTTTTGCGCTTTCGCGGCATTGGGGTCCGGAGGCAACGGAGCCGGAGAAGGCGGCTGTGCCTGGACCGCGAGAGCGCAGGCGGCGAGGAGCAGACTGGTGAAAAGGACACGTATCTTTGGCATGATCAGCCGACGAGAACGGCTCCTCCATTCACATTGACGATTTCTCCGGTCATAAAGCCAGCAAGCGGAGTGCACAAAAAGAGAATTGGGCCTGCAATTTCCATGGGTTCAGCAGGGCGGCGAAGGGGAATGGCATCGAGGATCCGGCTGCGCGTCTCCGGATTGTCCAGGGCGGGAGCGGACATTTCCGTGAAAACCCACCCGGGAGCAACGCAGTTGACCCGGATGCCGGCGGGCGCCAGTTCCGTCGCCAGCCCCTTAGTCATGCTGATCAGCGCGCCTTTGCTGGCCGCGTAGTCGGCGTGGAAAGCTTCGCCCCGCTGACCGGCCGTGGAGCTGACGAGGACGATGGAGCACTCGCCATACTGCGTCCCAGCCTGCTGCTTCATCTGAGCAACGGCCGCCTGGATGAGGCCAAAGGCGCTGTCCAGATTGATGGCCAGGGTGGAGCGCCATTGGCTCTCGGGCATGGTGGCGATGGGGGCATCCTGCGCGGACCAGACGCCATGGTTCACTACCAGGAGATCGAGCCGGCCAAAGGCTTCCACGGTTCTGCGGACCAGGGTGCGGCCGTCTTCCGGACTGGCCAGTTCCTGGGCGAAAGCGATGCAGGAGCCACCGCATTCCTGGGCGAGAGCTTCGGCAGCCTGCCGCGCAAACCGGTAGCTGAAGGCCACGCGGGCGCCCGCCTGGCGGAAGAGGCGAACGGTTGCGGCTCCAATGCCGCGAGAGCCCCCGGTAATGAGCGCCACTTTGCCATCGAGCGAGAGGGGGACCATCGGCGACGAAACCTGCGCAGAATCCATGGCTAACAGCCTACTCGATTCATCGGCTGCCAGGCGTGGAGAGAATTTACCCTCCCGAGTGCGAGAGTCCAGTGTCAGGTGGTCTGTGTCACACGTGCTGGCGGCTCGACGCCCTCCGAAGTCAGATCCTCCGCAGGCGATTTCAGGTCCGATAGCAGTTCCGGTCCGAATCCTGCCAGCAGAACCGTTGCCGCGAAGAGCAGCGTGTCGCCCACGTAGTTCATGCCCTCGACAGCACGAGCAGAGTGGATCTCCGTGACCAGGATCGGAATGTAGAAGAAGACCGTCAGCAGCAGAAGCACAGTGCCCGCGCCAGCGGCGGCGGAGCGAATACGGCGGCGGATGAGGAGCGCGATTCCCGCAGCCAGCAGTGCCATGCCAACAAGGTAGGCAAGCAGTTGCGGTGCGGGAATCCACGCGGGAGTCAGCTTTTCCAGAGGAACACCCGGCACGTGCCGCGGATGCAGGAACTGCTCGATCGCATAAAAGATCATCGTGGCCGCAACGATTCCCCGGCCGAGCCCTGCCAGCCCGGCGCCTGCCCGGTTTGCGCGCGGCCATACGCATCCCGTCAGCACCATGGCTCCGCCGGCGAACGACAGTTCGCGCATTGCCAGAATCCAGGAAAACCGGTCGTGCCAGTTCGCAAAGACGCCGGGAAGGTCGATGGTGGCAACAATGATCAGAAAGAGCAGCACCACCAGCGGCGCCGACCAGCGCACCTCGCGCCAGGCGATGAAGCTGACTGCCGCGGCCAGCCACGCCGCGCCGACAAAGTAAACCCAGAAGAGATGTCCCGGCACCCATGGCGGCACAACCGCAACCAGGCTTCGCGCCGCAAAGAAGTGCTCGGCGGCAAAGATGGCCAGAGCGGTGGCGTAAAAGAGCGGTCCCAGCACCACCACGCGGCCTGCGCCGGATGCGGCCCGGAAGCGGTCCCGAAGCAGAATCAGGCCCGCGAGCAGCGTGATAACACCCGCGCCGATCATTCCCAGGACTTCCACGGTCATGTCAGCCTCCTGCGACTGGGGCCCGGGGATTCTCTGGGCCATGGACCCTTTTCAGCCGGGCCGTTGCGCGCCAACAGGTAAATGGCCGGGCTCTTCGCCGGCGGGTGCCCGCGGCTACCGCACCGGCTCTCCTGGAATGTTGAGGTGCACGCGGTAAATGCTGTCAGTCGCCGCAATGTAGAGCGTCCTGCGGTCTCCGCCTCCCCAGGCAAGGTTGGCCACTCGCTTCGGAATGCGAAGAATCGCCAGAGGCTTGCCCTCGGGCGAGATGATCCAGACACCGCCCGGACCCGCGCTGTAGATATTGCCTTCCTCGTCCACTTTCATGCCATCGGGTGCGCCGGGAAGCTTGCTCGAACTGGCGTCGTAAAGGACTTTTGCATCGGTCAGCTTTCCGTGAGGAAGGACGCGGTAACGCATCCACAGCCTCTGGGGAGCGGTGTTATCCACGTACAGGTATTTCGCGTGGGGAGAGAAGGCGATTCCATTGGGACGAGACAGATTGCTCACCAGCAACTGGAGCCGGGCGCGATCGGGAGGAGCGCCGGGCTTCTGCGCTGACGCGTCCGGAATGCGGTAAACGCCGTTGACCTTCAGTTCCTTGCGCGGATCGTTGTCCCCCTGGGTGCGCAACCCATAGGGCGGATCGGTGAAGTAGAGCGATCCATCCGGGCCGTAGACAAGATCGTTGGGGCTGTTCAGCCGCTTGCCGTGATAAGAGTCGGCGAGGATGGTGATCTGGGCGTGGGGATTCAGCGACTCCAGACGATAGACATCGCGCCGGGCATGTCCGGCGACGGTCAGACGCCCTTCGGGATCGAGCGTGAGGCCGTTGGAGCCAGGCTCCGGTCCGCCGTAGGGCTGTTTCCCCTGATAGCCGCTGGGCTGGAGAAAGATGCTGACGCCGTGGCCGGGAGTCCAGCGGCGAATGCTGTTGCTCGGGATCTCTGCAAAGAAGAGGCTGCCCTGTGCCCAGACCGGACCCTCGACCCACTTGAATCCGTCGGCGACCGTCTCGAGTTTGGCATTTGCGGGAATAATTAGTGCTACGGAGGGGTCCATGCGATCGACGCGCAATGGCACGGATTGGAGCACTCCGGCAGCCGCGGCAGACGGCGCTCCCGCGGCCACATCGATGACGACGAGTACCGACGCGGCCACAATCAGAACTCCCGTTGCGGACAGCAGGCGAAGCAGCTTTTTCCCCTTCATTCAACCTTCCTTTAGGCGCCGAGCGAATCTACCCGGAGAACCCGGGCGATCCGCGCACGGGTTTAGCATCGCCATGAATTTGGCGGCCGGGAGATTTCGCGCCGGTTACCGAGCGCAGTTCATGTTCCCACCCATTTTTCGCGTGGGAGAGAAAACGGTCAACTGCGGCCCGCAATATATTTGCCATGGGGCTGCATGTTCGATTGCGGCAGGGAAGACGAACAGTCGTCCACGGGTGGGAATGTCGGTTCGTCCGTGTCCAGGGAATCGGGATCAGGGGCGCCTCGGATGATCGACCGGTGGTACCGGGGAAAAGCCGAGGCGCGCTCATTCCCTGAAGGAACGGGCGTTCTGCGGGAACAACAAATTCAACGTCCGATCAAATGTCCAGGTTCTTGACGTCCAGCGCGTTATCTTCGATGAATTTACGCCGGGCGTCGACATCCTCTCCCATCAGCGTGGTGAAGATTGTTTCGGTTTCGGCAATGTCTTCCAGCTTGACGGAGAGCAGAGTTCGGCGGTCGGGATCCATCGTGGTTTCCCACAGCTGCGAGGCGGTCATCTCGCCCAGTCCTTTATAGCGCTGGACCTGGTAA
>JAJZJJ010000046.1 GCA_021810175.1 Acidobacteriota bacterium
ACACATGAGCCAGAAGCAGCCGTCCTGGTCCATGCGGGCGCCGTCTCCGGTGAAGTAGGAGCCGGGAATCTCAGACCAATAGGTTTTCTCGTAGCGTTCGGGGTCGTTGTAGATGGTGCGGGCCATGGAGGGCCATGGCTGGCGGATGACGAGGAGTCCGCCCTGGCCGGCGGGGACTGGGCTGCCATCGCGGGTGACGACTTCGGGCTGGATACCGAAAAAGGGGCGGGTGGCGGAGCCGGGCTTGGCGGCGACGGCGCCGGGGATGGGGCTGATCATGATGGAGCCGGTTTCGGTCTGCCACCAGGTGTCGACAATGGGGCAGCGGTTGCGGCCGATGACTTCGCGGTACCACATCCAGGACTTGGGGTTGATGGGCTCGCCGACGGTGCCGAGGAGGCGGAGCGAGTCGAGGTTGTGCTTGAGGGGGTGTTCGTCGCCTAGCTTGATGAAGGCGCGGATGGCAGTGGGCGCGGTGTAGAAGATGGTGACCTTGTGGTCGTCGATCATCTGCCAGAAGCGGTCAGGCGCGGGGTAGGTGGGTGCGCCTTCGTACATGAGGGTGGTGACGCCGTTCTGGAGGATGCCGTAGATGACGTAGGAGTGGCCAGTGACCCAGCCGATGTCGGCGGTGCACCAATAGACGTCGTCGGGTTTGAGATCGAAGATGAGCTTGCTGGTGAGGTAGGTTTGGACGGCGTATCCGCCGGTGGTGTGGACGAGGCCCTTGGGCTTGCCGGTGGTTCCGGAGGTGTAGAGGATGTAGAGGGGATCTTCAGAGTCCTGTGGCTCGGGCGGGCACTCGGCGGGGACGCGGGAGACGAGCTCGTGCCACCAGATGTCGTGGCCGTGCATGAGGATGTTTGAACCGGTGCGGCGGTAGACGATGACGTTTTTGACGGAGGGGCAGTGGGGGACGGCTTCGTCGACGGCGGCCTTGAGCTTGACCTCGGTGCCGCGGCGCCAGCTTCCGTCCTGGGTGATGATGGCGACGGCCTGGGCGTCGTTGACGCGGTCGACGATGGCATTGGAGGCGAAGCCGCCGAAGATGACCGAGTGAACGGCGCCGATGCGGGCGCAGGCGAGGACGGCAATGGCCAGCTCGGGCGTCATGCCCATGTAGATGGCGACGCGGTCGCCCTTACGGATGCCGAGGGATTTGAGTCCGTTGGCGAAGCGCTGGACCTGCTGGTGAAGGTCGCCGAAGGTGAGGCGGCGGACTTCACCGGGTTCGCCTTCCCATAGGATGGCGACCTTGTCACGCTTGCCTTCCTCGACGTGGCGGTCGACGCAGTTGTAGCAGAGATTGAGCTTGGCCCCGACAAACCATTTGGCCCAAGGCGCGTTCCATTCGAGGACTTGAGTCCAGGGCTCGAACCAGGGGAGCTCGCGGGCAATTTCCTCCCAGAATTTTTCGGGCTGCTCGATGGACTGGTTGTAGAGCGCCTCGTACTGGGCGAGGGATTTGATGTGTGCGTGGCGGGAGAAATCCTCAGGCGGAGAAAAGACGCGGTCTTCGCGAAGAGTGGAGTCGAGGTTTTGCTCGGGGAGATTGGTGGTCACAAGTGCCCTCTCGTTCGATAACTTATTGCGCCACCGACCAAGGTAATTTCTTGCAACCGGCTCTGGCAACCGGGCGCGGGTGGATGGGAGAAGGTAGACTGCGAATCGAGGTGAGAAATTGCAGAGCGAGGAGATGGCTGGAGTGAAGATTCTGGGGGTGATTCCGGCGAGACTTGGTTCGACGCGGCTGCCGCGCAAGGTGCTGAAAGAGATTGCGGGCGAACCGATGGTGGCGTGGGTGTATCGGGCAGCGAAGGCGTGTCCGCAGCTGGAGCGCGTGGTGATTGCGACGGATGCGGACGAGATTATGGACTATGCGCGGGGGCACGGGATGGAGGCGGTGATGACTCCGGCGGATTGCGCGAGCGGGACGGACCGGGTGCATGCGGTGTCGCGGGAGATCGAGGCAGAGATTTACGTGAACATTCAGGGCGATGAGCCGCTGCTGACGGGGGAGCATTTGTCGGCGCTGCTGCAGCCATTTTCGCGGGTGGAGGTGCAGGTTTCGACGCTGGCGGTGCGGTGTCCTGCGCATGATGTGGGAAATCCCAACGCCGTGAAGGTGGTGACGGCGAAGGATGGGCGGGCGCTGTACTTCTCGCGGGCGACGATACCGTTTGACCGTGACGGCGTGGGGTTTGCGGGATATTGGAAGCACCTGGGCGTATATGCGTACCGAAAGGCGTCGCTGGAGAAGTTCGCGGCGCTGGAGCCGGCAGAGCTGGAGCAGGTGGAGCGGCTGGAGCAGCTGCGGCTGCTGGCGAATGGGGTGGATATTTACGTGGCCGAGGCTCCGGGAGACACGATTGGGGTGGATACGGAGGAGGATCGGCTGCGGGTGGAGAGGATTTTGCTGGGGCGGAAGTGACTTGTTCTGAGGCGGGTTTAGTTGTGTGGGGCGAGCGAGAACTGCAGATCCCTTCGCTGCGTTCGTTCACCTTGCGGTGAACGAACTTCGGTCAGGATGACAATTTCTTTCTTATCGACTTTCAACGACGTTTCGCAGCATCGTTCTACACGGTGAGTTCGGTGCCTCGGGATTCGCGGCCGAGACTGGTGATGATGGCGAGGTAGATGGCGACGATGAGGACGGTGACAGCGAGCATTCCCCCATAGGAGTGGAAGTGCTCGGCAATGCTGGCCTGGAGGAAGATGTTCCAGGACATGAGGAGATTGCCGAGCTGGTAGGCGAGCCCGGGGAAAGTGGCGCGGACGGGACCGGGCGAGAGCTCGACGAGATAGGCGGGGACGACTCCCCATGCGCCCTGCACCATGAACTGCATGAGGAATGCGCCGGCAGCGAGCGTGTAGGGTGAGTGGGTGAGCGACCAGAGCGGGATGGCGGGGAGGGTGAGCAGGACAGCGAGGAGGATGGCTTTCTTGCGTCCGATTTTTTCAGAGAGCGCGCCGAAGAGGATGCCGCCGAAGATGGCTCCAATGTTGTAGACGATACCGATGTTGCCGGTGACACGCGGTGAGAAGTGGAGCTGCCTCTGCAGGAAAGTGGGGTAGATGTCCTGCGTACCATGCGAGAGGGCGTTGAAGCCGGCCATCAGCAGGATGAGAAAGAAAAAGGTCGGAGCGTAACTGCGGATGCCGTTCCACCATGAAGCGCGGGTCTGGTTGGTGGGTTCTGGACGGTGGGCAGAGCCGGGCAGGCGGCTGCGGGACCAAGCGGGGGATTCCTCGACATTCACGCGGATGTAGAGGACGACCAGAGCGGGAAGCGCGCCGAGGATGAAGATGCCGCGCCAGCCAATCGCCGTGCCATGCCAGTGGAGGTGGGTAAGGGCGGGATAGACGGTGGCATAGGCGAGCGAGGCGAGGAGGTATCCGACGGAGTAGCCTTCCTGGAGAATGCCGGAGAAGAATCCGCGGCCTTCGCTGGGGAGGGATTCAAGCGCGAGGGCGGCGCCGACGCCCCACTCACCGCCCATGGCGATGCCGAAGAGGGCGCGCAAGATGAGGAGGGTGTGGAGTGAACCGGCAAAGGCGCAGGAGACTTCCAGGATGGAGTAGCACGCGATATTGAGCATCAGCGTGGGCTGACGGCCGTAGCGGTCGGCGAGGTAGCCGAAGAGGATGGCTCCCAGGGGACGGAAGGCGAGCGTGAGGGTGACGGCGAGGCCTACGTCAGCGATGCTCGAGTGGAAACTGGTTGCGATGGCCGGGATGATGAAGACGAGGAGGAAAAAGTCGAAGGCGTCGAGCGACCAGCCGAGGAAGCAGGCCAGGAAGGTGTGGCGCTGACGGGGAGTCAGGGATCGCAGGGACTTAAGCATGGCAGCGGCTTCTGACGAAGGGTATCAGAAAGCCGCTGGGAGGATGGGAATGCATGTGCTACTTGATGGGAACCGGGATGCCGGCGGTCGCCTGCTCGGAATTGAGGGGCTTGTCGAGCTGATGGTGGAGGCAGTAGAGGGCGAGTTCCAGGCGGTCGGAGACACCGAGCTTATCGTAGATTTTGCGGAGGTAATTCTTAATGACCTGCTCGGTGGTGCCCATCTGGAAGGCGATTTCCTTGTTCCGTTTGCCCTGGGTGATGCAGGCAATGATGGCGAGTTCCTTGGGCGACAGGCGTGGCTGAGAGCGGGGATTGGTGAGGGCTGATGCCTGGGAGCGGTAGGCCTTGATAACCCAGTTGACGGATTGATTGTCAATCCAGGTTTCACCAACGGCGATTTTGCGCACACAGCGGACGAGGAGGTCAGGCGAAATGGAGCGAGGGATGATGCCGCGAACACCCCGGCGGTAGAGCTCGACGGTGTGCGCTTCATCGTTGGCAGATGTCTGGACGATGATCTTGAGGCCTGGGGCCAGCTGGACGATTTCCGGAATGCCACGGGATGAGCCAGAGAGAAGCCCACCCTCGATCAGAAGCACGTCGGCCGGATATTTCCCGACGGTGTCGAAGAGCTGCTCGATGGTATCGACCTGGGCGACTACGTCGAGGTCGCTCTCGAGTGCGAAGACCTTGCGCATACCTACCCTATAGATGGCCTGGGAGTCGGCCAGAAGGATACGGATGGCTGCTGGCGGTGTGTCAGCCGCGGGTTGGGGGACTTGTGTGGTTTCGGTGTTTTCAATCGGTCGTGCTGATTCTTCCGTCGGTTTCATGTGAAGTTCTCTACTGGAAGCGATAATCGTGGATCACGATGGCTGAATAGTTATGTCCATTTTCCTCGTAGGAGCGGATTACCTTCCCTTCGCCTTGAATGGCCGCCGTGACATCTGAGCCGATGACGCCGGCAGGGATCTCAATGAGGAAGTGAACGGTGGAACCGGTCGGCAGAAGAGTTGACATTCGAAAGAGTGCACCACTGGAGGAAAAATTTTCCGTCTCGGCCGTACATTCCAGTCCGTCGGCCATGACCCGTACGGGGAGGTGGACAGGGAAGCGCACTGCGCTTCTGTCGCCTGATGCCAGCTCTTGTTGCATTTCGCGACCTAGGTCCGTCAGCTCGTGCATTGGGTGGCCCCCGGTGAGAAGTCCTTCAGCAACAGGGCGATAATAGCACCCTGTCACCGATGAGATTACGTCTGTAAATTACCAAAGTTTACTGGATCGGCACACATTGTGAAAGAAAAAAAGTGCCGGATAGTGAATAATTTTTGACTCGTTCGGTGCCTGCCGGGCGACCAAAGGGCGTGTAATTTTTAGTTTGTTTATGAAACAAAAAATGGATAAGCTGTCACCCGTTACCTTTGGGATATGGCATTTGAATGTGTCTGGCAGGATGCTGAAGCAAGCCGCGGAGCCCTGACGAGAGGGTGCCGGAACGCGGAAGCTGGGTTGAGCCTGAAGCGCGAATATCATGCTGCTGTCGCCGATAACGAGGTGAACTGGACGAGATATCCGGGAGCAAGCTGACTTTAAGTCGTGAAGCCGAAGATCCGGTGCGAGGATTGCTGGATGGCAGGAATTGGGAGCAGGGCGGACGCTCAATCAGGTGCAGTGGTTCGGGAGTTCCGGGCTGTGTCGTAGAGGTGATAGGGATGATTAGACGAAAATATAGAAATCCTATTACCGAAGTTAGGCAAAGTTAGGTTAATATACTCGCGATCGTGGTTTCTGGGGCCGAGGTGGGGCTTGCCAGGGCCGACGGTCCGAGGCGGTAAGCGGGTTTGAGTCAGCGTTCAGACAGCTCGCTGGAGATTACAGGACATGTACAACGCATTCTTAATCCTGTTTGTGCTGGCCACTTTGGCGGTGTACTACGCGTACTGGCGTCGCAAGCAGCACCGGATGAGGGCGACAAACTGGGAATGGATCGCCTCGCAAGTGTCGTCGAACAGCGAGTTCAATTTCGATACGCTGTCGCGCCGTTATCTCTATGAAGACGGCATTGATGCGACGCCGGAAACCGTTTGGGAAAAGATTAACGGCGTGATGGGACTGTGGGCGATGTATCGCAACGCCGGACTCTTTCTGCAACTGGTGGAGTACGCGACCGACCACGGTGCGGAACCACCGGAAGAGCTGCTGGAGAGCCTGCGCGCGGATGCGATGCAGATTCGGATGGCGGTGCTGATTTCGATCGGGAAGTATGTTTCGACCTGCTCGCAAGTGGCGGCCCGGGTGAATGCGTATCGCGCGGCAACAGCGTACAGCAGCATGCTGGCGCACATGACGAAGCTGTTCCAGAACCACTCGACGGTGCTGTTCCCGAGGTTTCTGGAGTGCATGTAAAACAATAAGCTTTTGACAAGACAAAAGGCGCTGGGCCGGATGGCAACAGCGCCTTTCGTGTTTTGGTGTGGGCACCCGGGTTATGGGTTGGCCTGGATGTAGTTGTCGATGCGGGCCTTTTCCTCGTCGCTAAGGCGGAAGGTCATGGCTGGGATGATGCCATCGACCTGATCTGGCCGGCGGGCGCCAACGATCGCCGCGGTGACGGCCGGATTGCGGAGGGTCCATGCGACGGCGACGACGCCTGGCTCGACACCGTGGGGTTTGCCGATTTCGCGGAGCAGTTCGGCGAGCTGAAGGTTGCGGGTGAGGCGCGGCTCGACGAAGTTGCGGTTGTTGCGGCGCCAGTCGTCGGCGGGCATGTTCTGGATGCGCTCGGCGGTCATTTTGCCGGTGAGCAGGCCGGATACCATCGGGGAGTAGTTGATGACGCCGATGTTTTGATCGAGGCAGAAGGGCAGGATTTCGTCCTGCACGGCGGAATTGATCATGGAGTAGGGCGGCTGGAGCGAGGTGATGGGGGCGATTTTCTGGACGCGCTTCATCTGTTCGACGTTGAAGTTGGAGACGCCGATGTAGCGGACCTTGCCTTCCTGCTTGAGTTTGGCGAGGGTCTCCCAGCCTTCCTCGATTTCTTCTTCGGGGATGGGCCAGTGGATCTGATACAGGTCGATGACGTCGACCCGGAGACGGCGGAGGGAGTTTTCCAGCTCTTCGCGGATGGATGCGGCCTTGAGGCTGCGGTGGATTTCGCGGTTCGCGTCCCAGCGCATGGAGCACTTGGTGAAGATGTAGGGCCGTTTGCCGGACTGCTTGAGGGCCTGGGCGACAACTTCTTCGGAGCGGCCGAGACCGTAGACGGCGGCGGTGTCGATCCAGTTGATGCCGAGATCGAGGGCGCGCTGGATGGCACGGATGGAGTCGTTGTCATCCTGGGAGCCCCAGCCGAATTGCCAGTTTCCGCCACCGATGGCCCAGGCGCCAAAGCCGATGGGGGTGAGTTGAAGGTCGGAGTTGCCGAGCTTGCGCAGTTCGACCTGCGCGTGCGAAGGACTGGATGTGGTTGCCATGGGTAATGGATGCTCCAAATGTGGGCTGCGTTTCAGATTGCCTGTGGATTGCGTGGGAGGCCCCGATGCAGCGGAATTGTGGGATTCCGCGCTGGAGGCTGGTTGGGAGGTGGTTGCAGGCGTCTTGGCGGATTTTCTTCGGGAGGCAGGGGATTTGGCGGCTTTTGCTTTGGATTTGCGGGTGGATTTTTTGACAGTGCGGGGTGGTTTGGCGGGGGCTTGTACACGAAGAAGCTGGGCAGATTTTTTAGCGGCTGAGAGCCGGGGTGCTTCGGCGAGAGCGATGGCGTAGCCGGCAAAGGTTTCGACGGCCCAGTCGAAGTGTTCGCGGCCAAGGGAGTGGAGGTCGAAGTCGGGCGCTGGATTGAGGAAATCGATGGCGTAAGGAATGCCGTCATGGACGGCGAATTCGACGGTATTGCATTGGTAGCCGAGAGCGGCGGAGAGACGGCGGGCGTCGCGCTCGATGCGCTGAGCGAGTGCGGGGGAAGGTGGGTGGAAGCCAGCGAGGAAGCGCTCATGGTGAGGGGAGTGGGGATTGTAGGGTGCGATGCGGACGTGGGGTCCGATGACGAGGCAGCGGAAGTAGGAGGTCCATGGGATTTCCTGCTGGAGGACCATGCAGAGGCTGCCCGTCAGGTCGTAGATGGGGAAGAATCCGTCGCGGGAGGCGATACGGTGGACGTTGCGCCAGCCGCCACCGTCGATGGGCTTGAGCCAGGCGGGGAAGCCCGTGTAGTCAAAGATGGATTGCCAGTCGAGAGGGTATTGGAGGTTGCGGAGCATGCGGGGATCGCCGGGCTGCTTTTGCGGAAGCAGGGCTGTGCGGGGGACGGCAATGCCGAGGCGCTCGGCGAGGGCGTAATTGAGGAATTTGTCGTCGGCGGACCACCAGAAAGGATTGTTGATGACGGCGGCACCGTGGAGGACGGCGTGCTTGAGGAAGGCGCGATAGAAGGGGACCTGATGGGAGATGCGGTCGATGATGACGCGCCACTCGGGAGGGCGGTCGAGACGGGCGGCGCCCTGAGTGATGAACTCGGCGCGGACATCGTCGTGATCGCGGGCGTTGATGGCGGCGACGAGCGCGCTGGGGAAGCTGTTTTCGGCTCCGAAGAGGATTCCGATTTTTTTCACCGTGCAGGTTCCTCGGGCGGAAGTTAGGCGGCGGTGTGATGCCGCCATCCTTACTGACTACGGTAACCCAGGGGCAGCGCCGGGGATGGGTGAGGCAGTTGAGCCGGACGGGCGAGCAGCGCGGATTCAGGGAGGTGTTACTTCGTGAGTCAACAAGAGCGGGCGGTTTTCACCGTACACTGAGGGCACTTTGGGTGGCGAGAACCTGCTATTGCCGTTTACGGATAACGCGCCGGAGGGGTCGCGAGTGGAGATTCACGCGATCTACAGCCGGTATCTGCCGGGACGGCGGAGGCTGCGGGTGTATCTTCCGCCGGGGTACAGGAGGGCGTGGCCGCGGCGGTATCCGGTGCTGTATCTGCAGGATGGGCAGAAGCTGTTTGGCGAGGCCGGCGAGAGCTGGCGGCTGCAGCAGGTTCTGGATGCGGAAATAGCGGCGGGACAGGTTGCGCCGCTGGTGGTGGTGGGAGTGGATCACGGCGGCGGAGAGGGTGATCGGGACCAGACGCGGATTGGAGAGTACACGCCGGTGCCGGATGGGCAGTATGGGGGTGGGCGTGCGGGGAATTACGGGCGGATGCTGACGGAGGAGATTCTGCCGTGGGTGACGCGGCAGTTCCGGGTGCGGAAAGGGCGCGAGCAGACGGGAATCGGGGGATCGTCGCTGGGCGCGCTGGTGAGTTTGTACGTCGGGCTGGAAAACCGGAGGATTTTTGGGCGGATTGCGGCGCTTTCTCCGTCGTTGTGGTGGGGCGGGGAATGGATTTACCGGTTTGTGGATGGGCTGGGGGAAAATCCGGCGCCGCGACCGCAGATCTGGCTGGATATGGGCGAGCGCGAGGGTGCGACGCACATGGCGCGGGCGGAAAAGTTGCGCGACCGGCTGGTAACGAAAGGCTGGAGGGCGCCGGAACAACTGCGTTTTCATCGGGATGCGCAAGGCGAACATCACGAATGGGCCTGGGGCGCGAGATTGGGTGCGGTGCTGCGGTACCTGTTTCCAGTGTGAAGATGACGGGCGGGGTGGATTTCCAAAGGAGGCAAACCACTCTTCTTGTGTTGATATGCTTCTAAATAGACGGAGGCCGTCCGGGAAGCCAACAAGGTAAGCCGTTGAAGACCCCAAATCCGGGGTCTTTTTGATTGCCGGCGACATCTCTATTTTCAGAGTTTAGAGCGGCTTCAGGGTTTACATCGGAATCCGAGTCTCCGAGGGACATGAATGAGCGATTATCTGGAGGCGATTGAATCGCCGTCCGACATCAAGCACCTGACGGTGCCACAACTTGAGGAGCTGGCGCAGGAGATTCGCGAGCGGCTGATACAGACGGTATCGAAGACAGGCGGGCATATCGGCCCGAACCTGGGCGTGGTGGAGCTGACGCTGGCGATGCACTACGTGTTCGACACGCCGCAGGATCACTTCGTGTTCGACGTGAGCCACCAGGCGTATATCCATAAGCTACTGACGGGACGGGCGCGGCAGTTTGAGACGATTCGGCAGCCGGGCGGGCTGAACGGCTTTATGCTGCGCACCGAGAGCGAGCATGACTGCTATGGAGCCGGGCATGCGGGGACCGCGCTTTCTGCCGCGCTGGGCATGGCGGTGGCGCGCGACCTGACAGGCGGGCACGAGCACGTGGTGGCGCTTGCGGGGGACGCGGCATTTACGAACGGAATCAGTTTTGAGGCGCTGAATAACATTGCCGAGCAGACGAAGCGGTTGATTGTGGTGCTGAATGACAACGCATGGTCGATTGATCGCAATGTGGGCGCGATTGCGAAGTACCTGCACCGGATTGTGACGAACGAGCATGTGAGCCACCTGCACGACAGCGCGGGGAAGCTGCTGCAAAAGATAGGCGGCCGGGCCGCTGTGAACATGGTGAAGCGCGCCGAGGGCGCGGCGAAGGGGTTACTGTGGCCGTCAGGGATCTTTGAAGAGTTTGGACTGACGTATTACGGGCCAATTGATGGACACAACCTGGAATTGCTGATCGACACGTTCAGGTTTTTGAAGCAGCAGGAGCGGCCGGTGCTGCTGCATGCGATCACGCAGAAGGGGCGCGGGTTCCAGCCGGCAATGGACAAGCAGAAGAAGTTTCATGGGCTGGGGCCGTTCGATCCGGAGACAGGCGAGACGAAATCCGGCGGGCAGAAGACGTACTCGCAGG
>JAJZJJ010000047.1 GCA_021810175.1 Acidobacteriota bacterium
ACCGGGCCATAACCCAGCAGTAACTGCATCTGGTTGAAGTTGACGAAGTTCGGCGGCTGGTTCGGCGGCAGGGGAGTTTCTCCCACCGCGTTCAGCAATGCGTGGCCGAAGCTGGTGAAGAAGTCTCCGCGCCGATAGTTGGCGAAGATATTGCTGGCCGCCACGCGTCCGGCCTTGGCGTCATAATCGAAATCCCACTCCAGGTCCGTGTTGGCGCTGGCGTTGGCGCGGAACCTGGAGACGATCGGCGAAAAGCTTCGCGGAGAAGTAATATAGGCGACGCCGCTGAAATCCAGAGTGCTGGTGAACACATTGCGGCGGCCGGGAATTACCGCTCCGCCGAACGTCGGATCGGCGAAAAACTTCTGCCCAACAAACCAGGAGAGCCATTCCCGCGACTTCTCACCGCAGTCTTTCTGACGCTTGGCTTTCACCGGGTCCTTATCGCATGGCTTGGGATGGAGCCGCTTCAGAAAGAGCCGCTGCGTCAACCCATATTCCAGTTCATTGGTGTCGCTGTAAATGTCAACGGGATCGAAGCGCGGAACATTGTTGAAGTTACTGACACCCGCAACATAGTGGTAGTTCAGTTCGGGCTCAATGGTATGGCGCAGCGCCACGCCAAAATGTTTGGCCAGGACAGGTCCGGTAAAGTCCCGTTCAAGCACCGGCGGCAGCACCTGCATTCCAGCTTCCACGGCGCCCCGCACCAGGCTGGCGGAATCGCGAGTGGGCACGGCGTACTGGCCCGGCGGAACATTGGGAGGAGTCGGTGGTGGAATCCCGGGCACAGGCCCGAGGATCTGGCTCTGCGAGTACAGCGTCTGCCGGACCCCCGCCTCCGGGCGGAACGTCCAGCCGTCCTTGATCCACGGCATCGAAATATGAGGAAACAGATCCACGCGTCCGACATCGTTGGTCCGATAGTATGGCTGGGACCGCGACAGCACGTCCGCGGAGGCTTCGCCGCCCAGCAGCAGATGAGAAGGCGCGGCGCTATGGTCAACCGCATCGAACTCGATGGCCGGCAGATGCAGAATCCGTACCTGATCGCCGGGCAAGTCGCTGGCGTAATTCTGATATCGCTCAAAATCGATGTCGCTGGCAAACCCATCCTTCTCGTTGGTCAGAAATGCCCAGGATTTCACCTCCGACGAGACGGCCAGGGCGAAGTTGGGCGCGAAAACCTGACGGTACGTGTACGAGCTCAGGTACTCCGCGTTGACCACAGCGCGTGTGTTCGGAGTCAGGTCGTGGCGTCCCATGATCAGGGTGTCCTGACCGCCCTGATTGATGCTGTGGTTCGGCCCGATGCCGCGGTCTTCCAGCCCGTCGTAGTCGCTGCGCAGAAAATCGTTGCCATGGCCGCGAAACCGGAATTCCGCGCTCTGCTCAAATCCCCGCAACGAGTAGTACTGGAATCCAAGAAGCAGGTCTGTACTGCGGTTGATGGCCCAGTAATACGAATCCCCGATGACCGTGCCTTTGATGTTGTCATAGGGGCTAAAAACCGGGATCAGCAGACCGGACTGCCTGCCTGAGGTATTCACCGCGTGGGTCACATAGGGAAGGTAAAGGATCGGATATCCCAGCAAACGGAAGTTGGCGTTCCACGCCTTCGCCGTCTCACCCTGAACCAGAATTCTGGGCGCGGAAATCCGCCAGTGAGGCTTGGGGATCCGGCAGGATGTCATGCTCCCGCCGATCAGTTGATAATCGTCGGGACCTTTTTTGATCAGCTCCTTGCCGCTCATCAGAAAGGGATTGGGCGTGGTGTAGACGTTGCGTCTGCCGGCATTCTGCACTCCGACGGAGCCAAGCACATCATAGAAATGGCCGGTCTGCGCGTTCAGATTCATGGTTCCATGGCTGGCGGAAAACTCCTCGTCGTCCGGTCCGCCATCCACCTGCAGATGCCCGTCGGCAACCACATCTCCCGTCGCCGAGTTGTAAGTCGCGTGATCGGCGCGAATGATGTAGTCCTGGTAATCGATCTCGACTTCGCCACGCAGAACGTACGTATCGCCCTGCTTGCGCTGCTGAATGGCGCGGATTTCGACTGGTACTCCGGCCGGCGCGGAGGGAATTGGATGCGCGATGGGGATATTGCCGGCGGGCGCATCGGGCAGCGCATCGGGCGCTGCATTGTCTTCCCCTCGTGGAGCAGCCTGAGCGGCCGCTAGGGCCGCTTCCCCAGGCGGAAACTGATTGGTCAACGCCTGTACTCTTGTTCCCGCATGACAGAACGCGAGCAGCGTGATACAGATACAAGCACGGGTTCTCATGGCCGGAACACTTTCAGTGTAAAGCCTTTTTGAGGCATGAAAGTTTCTGGCCTTGTTCGACCCCTTGCTCTGGCTTAAACATTCCTGTTCCACGCTCCTCGTGCTGCTGCCCAGCGCGTGCGACCGGCTGTCTCTCCGCGACCCGCTCCCTCCCGGCTTCGTCTTTCTATGCTGAAATAGCTACAGGTACCCGCAGTTTTGTACCGGTTGCGAAGAATCCTGAAAAGCTGCGCCAATTGCTGGAAATTGCACAGCTATCAGGGCTATAAATAGGAGAAGAGGGTGAGCACAGCATTGTCCACCACGCAGCACTACCCGACCCCACAGCAGTCGCCAGACGCGCCAGACTGGAAGCAGCTATTGGCGCAGCGTGTGGAGGCCCACCGTGCCAAGTCCGGTGCGCAGCCGCCGGTCTCCACACCCAATTTCCGGGTGCCTTCGTCCAGTTCCAGGGCTTCGAGCATCGCTCGCGCCGTAGCTTCGCGATACGCCGAGCAGCCCACGTACAGCGAAATCATGGCCGCAACCCTGGCCGAACACGCCGCCCAGGAAGCCGAGGCCGCCGAGTATGCGGCCGTGCAGGCAAACCGCGCCTATTCACAGCAGGTCCACTGGGAGCAGGGGGCCGGCGAGGAAGCAGCCTTTGCCACGGATCCGCAGCCGGAGCTCCCGCTGTCCGCTCAGATCGCGGAGTCGCGCGGACCGGAGGAGCATCAGGGCTTGCTCGATCAGTACGGAACACCGTACCCGGCATCCGGAACCGCTGTTATGCCCAAATTTGCGGATCGCTCGCAGGAGATGCGGCTGCATCAGCCGCCCAAGTTGGCCGAGCCGTCGCTCGAGGAGCTGCTTGCGTCTTCCGTCGTCGAGCCGCCGGCCTATTTGCCTTCGAAACTGATTGAATTTCCGCGCGAGCTCGTGTCCGCGCATAAGGCGCGGCCGCGTTTGCCGGATCCGCCAGTCCCCGCAATCCCGGCCGAGATCGCCGAGCAGGAATCTTCGCAGCTCAGAATATTCGAAGTCCAGCCCGAAGCTACGTCCCAACCCGAATTCGTCCAGCAATCTGGAAACTCCGCCGCACAAGAAAAGAAAAGTGAGCAACCGGCGCCATCAATCACTCCGGCAATCCCTCCGGCCAAACAGGCTGCGGAGAGCCCGGTACGCGCAACCGTATCCCGCATGGCCGCGCTCCCCAACGGAAGCCACGGCGCGATCGCTCCCAAGGCGTCAGGCTCGATTTCCACGCACTCCGGTGAGGCCGACATTCCCGCGGTTCGGACCTATAAAGGCCTGGAATGGGCCGCGATTTCCCTGGACAAGGAACCCGCACTCTATTCGCGCAAACGGTTCGCAACGGAATCCGACGTCGCGCCTTCGCTCATCCAACCCGCTTCGATCGACCGGCGCGTCATGGCCTTCGCAGTGGATTTTTCGGCGGTCACGGGCGCCTTTCTCGGCTTTCTGGCCGTCTTCGCCGCGGCGACCCCCCGCATCCCGTCCGGGCTCACGGGGATTCTGCTGGCGGGCGTCGTGTATGCCGCTCTCTGGCTGCTCTATCAGTTGATGTTCTTCTCCCTCAAAGGCGCAACGGCGGGAATGCTGTACGCACGCATCGCACTTTGCACCTTCAACGATCAAAACCCCAGCCGCTCGGCGCTACGCCGCAGGCTGGCCGCCTGGTGGCTGTCATGCCTACCCCTCGGTCTCGGCTTCTTCTGGTCTTTTCTGGATGAGGACAACCTGAGCTGGCATGATCGGATGACCGGAATGTACCAACGGACCTACTAAGCGACAGTTTCAAGCTGGTCTGTTCTTCGCAACACAAGTCTGCACGCAGAGGTGGCACAGGTTTCCTATGAATTGGAAGTTCCGCACCCGTCCCGAAATCTTTCGTGCGCTCGCGTGCACGCTCTTTGCGGTCCTGCTGGGCGGCCGCGCGTCTCTGGCGGCGGACAACATTGCATCGCACCCTGGAAAAAGCGCTCCGTGGGTCGCCACCTGGGGCGCAGCCATGTTGAGGTCCAACCACGGCGCGCCGGACTTTTCCGGCGAGACGCTGCGCCAGATCGTGCACGTCAGCGTGGGTGGCGACCAGACGCGGGTCTGGTTCTCCAACCGCTTCGGTCGAGAACCGCTGCGGATCGGTTCTGCCCATGTGGCGCTCAGCGCCCAGGGTAGCTCGATCATCGACGGCTCTGACCGGGAATTGACGTTTGACCACCTCACGTCCATCGTCATTCCGCCTGGCGCGACCGTCGTCAGCGACCCGGTCGCGCTGCGCGTCCCGGCATTCGCGAACCTTGCGATCAGCACGTACTTTCCGGGCATGGCGCTGGCGTCCACCGAACATACCATGGCGCTGACCACCTCCTATGCTGCCGGGGGCAACCACGTGGATGCGGCGCAATTGGATCCCGCGGGCGCGACGGAGAATGCCTGGTATTTCCTCAGCGGTGTTGACGTCTATGCGCCGCATGATTCGGCGGTCGTGGCGTTTGGGGACTCCATTACAGACGGATGGCGCTCCACTGCGGACCAGAACCGCCGATGGCCCGATGACCTTGCCACGCGCCTGGCGGCCGCGCCCAACACCGCCAAGGCGGGCGTGCTCGGCGTTGTCAACTCCGGAATCAGCGGCAATCGTGTCCTGCTCGACGGCGCCGGCCCCAACGCCCTGGCCCGCTTTGACGCCGACGTGCTGGCCCGCAGCAACGCCCGGTATCTGATTGTGATGGAAAGCGTCAACGACATTGGCCGGTATGCCCGGGATCACCAGCCTTACGGAAATCTGGCGCAGCGGTTGGAATCCGGTCTTGCCCAAATGGCCGTCCAGTCCCACCAGCACGGCATTGCTGTGTTCGCGGCGACCCTGACCCCTTACAAAGGCTGCAGCTACTACTCCCCGGAAGGCGAGGCGGTCCGGCGGCAGCTCAATCAGTGGATTCGAACCAGCGATGTTTTCGACGGTGTGGTGGACTTCGCGAAAGCGACGCGCGATCCTCAGCATCCGCTCCGTTTTCTGCCGGAGTACGATTCCGGCGACCATCTGCACCCCAACGACGCCGGATTCAAAGCGATGGCCGCCGCCATCGATTTGAATCTCTTCACAAAGAGTCCGTCCAAGTAGCCGGCGGAGTCCATCCATGCTGTCGAACCGATCGATACCGTCGGCCAGTGTCATTCCAGTCCTTGCCTATCGGGACGTAAACGAGGCTGCCGCGTGGCTGTCGAACGCATTCGGCTTTACTGTACGCTTGCGAATTGGAAGCCACCGCGTGCAATTGAATGTGGGAAACGGCGCGGTGATCGTTCGGGAAATGCGCCCGAACGAAGTGGACGCGGTCCTCGGCGTGGGGCATTCGATTACCGTCCGCGTTGAAGACGCAGACGCCCACTGCAGGCATGCCAAAGCTCATGGCGCGCGAATCACGCAAGATCCCGTCACCCAACCCTACGGCGAGCGCCAGTACCACGCGCAAGACTTTATGGGATATTCCTGGACCTTTTCGCAGTCCGTCGCGGACGTCCATCCCCAGGAGTGGGGCGGCACCGCAGAACAGTTGTAGGGCGCGTGCTCTCCGCGCACGCCCTTTTGCCCGCTAAATCGGAAAGACCGCGCCTGCGGTGAAGTTGTCCCGCCGATCCAGCCGGAGCTGGCAGGTCGCTGCTACCCGGCCTGCGCGGCGGCGATCGCCGCTCCTGTCACGGCCAGGTCGTCCGTCATCGGCAGCGCTTCCACTGTATAGTTCTGCAGCGGACTCATCTTGACCATCTGCTGCAGATAATGCTGCAGCAGCTTTAGATCGAGGAATTTCACATTGAAGCCGGTGTAGTAAAAGCGTCCCGCGCCTTCCATGTGGATCGAATTGGCGGTCGCCGCCGCCAGGCTGCGGTGCCAGAGGCGCACAAAGCTGGCGCATCGCTGATCGCCCGTTTTCGATGCGGCGAAGACCTCTTCCGGCTCCATGTCGAGAAAGCGCAGACGCATGGCGCGATGGCCCATCACGCCCTCCAGGTGCCCGCGTCCGCCGCAGCCGCAATACGTTTCTCCGGCGTCCAGCGTGATCGTGCAATGCCCGCCTTCCCAGATACCCTCGTTAAAGGGGTATCGCCCGAAGCCGATGCCATATCCGAGCGTCCAGACACGAATGAACTTGTCCAGGCGGCCCACCTTGGCGGCGATTCCGGCAGCTACGGCATCCGCATCGTTCAGCGCGGTCACGCGGGCCGGGATGCCGCTGGTCTGCAGTTGATGACGCAAACGCTCCGCAATCCTCGCGCCTTTCAGTTGGATCAAATTCGGCGAATCCTCCACCACTCCATCCCGCACAATCCCTGGAAGGGCCAGCCCC
Organism: Acidobacteriota bacterium; assembly: GCA_021810175.1. The sequence goes on from JAJZJJ010000047.1 coordinate 6,638, forward strand.
ACAGCATCGATGGGCCCACACTCCCGTGCAGCCCTGTGAATCTGCGCGGAAACCAGGTCCAGCAGCGCGTCCAGCGGAGTATCGAGCAGGGAATCGGTCTCATCCGGGTTCTCCGGGAAGTGCGAGATGGAGGAGCATGGACTTTGCCCCTCAATGACGCCCGTCGCAATTCGGCCGGTCAGGAAAACTCCAACGCTTTTTGCCATGGCAGTGCACTCCCTCAGTCGGCCTTTCCAAGCCGGTTCAGACCGTTAAAGGCAGCGGCCTTATAGCATTCCGCAAGAGTCGGATAGTTGAAGACGGTATCGACAAAGTAGTCGATGGTTGCGTTGAGCGCCATCACGGCTTGACCGATGTGGACCAGTTCACTGGCGCCTTCGCCGATGATGTGCACGCCCAGCAACTGGCGGGTTTCGCGATGAAAGATCAGCTTCAGTCTCCCCGTCGTATCGCCTCGAATTTGCCCGCGCGCGATCTCGCGATAGTACGACACGCCAACTTCATACGGAACATCTTCCTCGGTAAGCTGCTCCTCAGTCTTGCCGATGAAGGAGATTTCCGGAATGGTATAGATTCCATACGGATAATATTTTGGATTGGAATGCAGGGACTCATCGCCAAAAATGCGCGCCGCGGCGATCCGTCCCTGCTCCATGGAGACGGATGCAAGCGCTGGAAAGCCAATCACATCGCCAGACGCAAAAATGTTCGGCACACGCGTGCGGTAATTCTCATCCACGCTGATGCGCCCGCGCGAGTCCGCCTCCAGCCCGGCGGCGGCAAGGTTCAGGTCATCCACATTGCCCTGGCGGCCAACCGCATACAGAAGCGCGCTGGCGGAGATTTTCTTCTTGCTTTCAAGATTCGCCACCACCGTGCCGTCCGCCAGGTCCTCGACGCTCTGTACCTCTTCATTCAATCGCATCGTCACACGGCTATCGCGCAGATGATAGCTGAGCGCTTCCACGATCTCCTGATCGGCGAACTCCAGCAGCTTGGGCCGCTTTTCAATCAGGATCACGCGCACCCCAAGCACAGCGAACATGCAGGTGTATTCCACGCCGATGACGCCGCCACCGACAACAATCAGCGTCTTGGGAAGCTCTGGGATAAACAGGATTTGGTCGCTGTTGATGATGTTGCGGCCGTTCAACGGGACCTTGGGATTGAGAGCGGGCCGCGAGCCTACGGCGATCAGCGTGTTCTTGCTTTCGTAGACATTCGAGCCGCGCGAGTTGGTGACGCGGATGTGCGTGGCATCCTCAAAACTGGCGGTCCCGGTCAGCACTTCCACGTTATTTCGCGAGAGCTGCGCCTCCGTCACGTCAATTTCCGTCTTGATTACGTGCTGGACCCGGAAAGCAAGATCGGCCATCGTGATCTTGTCCTTCACCCGATAATTCATGCCGTAGATCGAGCGGTAGTTGTAGCCCGACAGATGCAGCACGCCTTCACGAAACGTCTTGCTCGGGATCGTCCCCGTGTTCACGCTCACGCCGCCGACAAACTCCCGCTGCTCGACGACAGCAACCCGCTTGCCCATTTTGGATGCCGAAATGGCCGCACGTTGTCCTGCAGGCCCGGAACCAAGAACTAGCAGATCGAAAGTTTCCATAGGGACGGTCGACTCCAGTCTCAATTTCGACACTACCACAGGAAATCGGACGGCAGTCCTGATGGGAACCAGCCCGCCAATCTCCCGCGGGATGCGGAAGAAATCGCGGACAATGGATTCAGGGAAGATGCTCTACGCCATCACAAACCGGCGGCTGTTTGGAGACGGCGAACCCGAACGCCGCGCCGCGCTTTTGCGACAGACCGCGATCTGGGCGGCCAACGGCGTGGACTTCATCCAGTTGCGTGAAAAAGATATGTCCGCGCGCGAGCAGGTGGATCTTGCTTGCGCCATGATGGCCATTCTGCGCCAAACCCATTCCAGAACGCGCCTGCTCATCAACGGGCGGCCGGACGTAGCGATCGCCTGCGGCGCGGATGGAGTCCATTTGCCCTCTGCCGCCGGCGAGTTACGGCCTGGCGACGTGCGAAATATTTTTCAGTTTGCCGGGAAACAGCCCTATATCGGCATTTCGTGCCACACTCTGCGGGATGTGAAAAAGGCCTGCGAGGACGGAGCAGACGGCATACTGTTCGCGCCCGTTTTTGGAAAGGTGATCCAGCACGGGGACGGCCGCTCCGAAGAGCTCGCGGGCACTGGCCTCGCGATGCTGCGCGAGGCCTGCCGGCTCGCTGGCCCGGTTCCGGTGTTCGCTCTGGGCGGCGTGACCGAGGAGAATGCGGCCCAATGCCTGCGGATCGGCGCCGCCGGAGTGGCTGCGATCCGGGCCATGCACCAACCAGCCTCCCGCTGGCTCTCGCTCGTACCTCGTTAACATGCGTGGCGATTCACCGCAGCCGGCTAAATCGCACACAGATGCCGCGCCTTTGCTGCGCATCTGGAAACAGATGTAACCTGTAGCTAGAGAAAAAGGTGTGCATCGTTTCCGCCCCAACCGGAGCAGCAACTGCTGCACGTCTCCCGTCTCTGCATGAAAATGGGCCCCTTGGGCGCTCAGCCTGGCTTCTCGTTTGCCAGTACCTGGATTCGCGATGCGTCTCTCGACCTGCATCGCGTGTTCGTTTCACTATTCCTGGAATTTTTGAAGGCGAGGCAATTTCTCTAGATGAGGCTTTGGAAACTTTTCTCCTTTTTACTTCTTCTTGCGCCGCTCTCTGCAATGGCGCAAATCGGCATCTATGGTGAGTTCAGCTCGACGCATATCAACGCCCCCATGGAGCCCCAGATGTACGGCGTGACCTTTGGCGGATATTACAACAAGCATGTGTTTTCTAAAATGCCATTTCTCAGCCTGGGACCGGACTTTCGCCTGACCATGCAATCCGGCAGTTCCAAGAACGTTGGCCTGGGTGGGCCGCCGGCGCAATCGATTCTGTTTGCGTCGACGGGACCTCGCTTCGCGTTCAAGCTCCCTTACGCGCGGCTCCATCCATACGTGGAAGGTCTGGCCGGCGCTGGAAATTCGCAGATCGGCGAAGTGTATAACGACTCGTACTCGCGGTTTCATCCCGGCGTCTTCGCCAATAGCGGCGACAAAAACGGCGGCGCTTCCTTTGAGGCCCAGGCCCTCGGCGGCGTCGACTTCGCAATCAAACCGCGCGTGGACTGGCGGGTGGTTGAGTTCGGATACACCAAGATGTTCTCGACCGGGACGAACTACCGGTACGGAGTGGACACCTTGAGCACAGGCATCGTGGTCCGCATTCCATCCCACTAGTGGCCTGTCGCGGTGAATATGTTAACACTGTGGCCAGAGCGGGTGCCCCAGGTTCGCGCATCTGACCTGGGCCTTCCTGCCCGATTTCGCACTGACGTTTTCCTTGCGACAGGCCACCAGGTTCGAAAAACGGTTGCCGCCCAGGGCAGGAATCCGTCTCCTTGCGCCGCTCAGTCCGGATCCCGAACTCAGTCTAGGGGTGAACGGCGGGGACCGGCTGGATGCTGGGCACTGGCGGTACACCGGTCGAAATCTTTTTGATGACGAACTCCTGCAGCAGCGCGCCTCCGGCACTCGCCGCCAAGCCGATCAGGGAATTTTCGATCGTAAGCTGCGCGCCGGTTTGGTTGGAGGAAGGGTAGTAAAGATTGGAAATTCCGGCAGCGGCAAACGTGCCGAGCACGTTGGAATAATTGGGCTGCCACCGCCCATTGTCGCCCTTCGTAATCACAACGGTCGCCATCGCGTACAGCGCCCTTGAAGCGACGCTTCCCGTAGCCTTATAGAAAAATCGCGGGTCCTGGTGCAGCAGCACGGGCAGCACCGCGCCGCCAATCATGTTGCCGATAAAGTCATCCGCAAATGCCGCGCCGTAACGCTTCCCAAAGCCCGCCGCGCCGGTTCCATACCCGCTGAAGTAGTTCTGCGACTGCTCCACACCCGCAACCGCCCCGGTGACGGCGAACGTGACAGGGTCG
>JAJZJJ010000048.1 GCA_021810175.1 Acidobacteriota bacterium
CGATCATCAGCACGATGGGGAGATACGACTTTGCCGCGGCTTCATTGAAGCAGTCCGGGCCCCGGATTTCCGGATCCCAAAATTTGGCAGACCCAATGGCCGCGTCCCAGGATCGCTCGACCAGGCAAACAAAATGATTCGTTCCCTGGGCCGCAACCTCGAAACCCTGCCTTCCAAGAACCATGACCTCGGCCCGCGAGGAAATGGCCGGCGGCGCGGCGCTCCGCGCAAGCGCCACTTCGGCAGTCCGATTCGCCATCAGGTACGCATGGACCGGCGCCATCCTGGGGTAACGCCGCTGCACGTTTTGAGCCTGCGCCTGCAGGCCCGCGCCAGTCGCGATGACCAGCGCCGCGATCGCCCCGCATCGTTTCCACTCCATCGGCCCTCTCCCAGTTTCGCTTCGACTCTAATCCGGTACTTCTCGCCCGCTCAACCACGGCAGCAGCGGCGTCGGATCCCTTTGCTCCCACCGCCGCCGCGTCTCCTTCAGCACAGCCTCGCGGTTCTTCGCCATCTCCGCGATCACCTCGCACGGCGCCCCGGTCTTTTCATGCTCCGCGCCCCAGATCAGTAACTCCAGCAGCACCGGCGCCAGGTCGATTCCCTTCCGCGTCAGCCGGTAATTTACCCGCCTGCCGTCTTCCGGATCCGGCTCCGTTTCCACAATTCCAGCACGCTTCAGCCGCCGCAGTCGGTCAGCCAGAATATTTGTCGCAATTCCCTCCCCCGAATGCTCGAAGTCATAGAATGTGCGAAATCCACGCACCATCAGATCGCGCACGATCAGCAGCGACCATCGATCGCCGAAAATCTCAAGCGAAATGCTCACCGGGCAGCCGGAACGATGCTGCTTCTGGGGACTTCCAGCCACGTCCCACAAACTAGCAAAGTCTACTTGTGTTTTGCAAGTGTTCAACTCGCACCACTGTATCGCGGGACAACTCCGGATCGAAACATCTTGGCACGATCTCCGGGCCACCGCTATACTGGCGCCCATGTTTCGTTCGACTTTGGTTGCGGCCTGCCTTCTTCTTTCTGCCCTGTGTATTTCAGCTCAGGAAACCGACAAACCACCTGCATTGATCGGCTTTGTCACGCAGGTGACCTCCGCGCACATCTTCTATGTCAATGGGGTTCGCGTCGTTTGCGGCCTGAATACGAACAGTGTGAACGCCGTAACTCACATCTACGAACAGGGTTGTCCGAAACCGGCAGCCTTCCCGGGCGAGAAAATGAATATCTACGGGCGCTTGTACCGCAAACGCGCGACCGTGGATGCGACGACCATCCAGATTGTCCCGTCCTCGCTCAGTGACGTCTCCGGGTCCGCGGTGGTGGACGCACCACCGCGTCGCACCGCGAAGGGTTTGCTGGTGCGCGCCGACGGCTACTGGCTACTGATCGGACCAACGACTTCCGTGAGATTCGAAAGCCCTCTCCACCGGCTCGCGGACATACAGGCAAATGTCTGGATTGACTACAAGGCCAAACTGCGGCCGGACGGTATGCTGGTGGCCAGCAAGGTGAGAATTCGACCGAATGTATTCACGCCTGAGGAGAAATGGAAAAACGAAAAATTCAGCAAGGTGGATCCATCCAAGGTCTCGAAAGACCAGGCACAGAGTGGAGCGAGCGCTGCGATCATTGGCCCGCGTCTCAAAAAGATTCCTGAATGGAAAGATCCCCCGATGCAGGCCCGTGTCACCCTAATTGGCGAAAAGCTCGTTCCGGGTTATCAGAAAAGTCTGCCGAACTCATCCTCCTCCAAACTCCACTTTCGCTTTATCGTCGTCGGAGGCATCATGTCGGAAGCGGCAGTTCCGCTTCCGGATGGCACGGTCCTCGTAGGCTACAAGGCTATTCAGCGCCTGAAAACGGATCCTCGGATCGCAGCCTTGCTCTCCTTTGAAATTGCCGCAATTCTGGAGCATGAGGCCTATCGAATGGCTGCTTTGCAGACCGGTCTCATGACCGCTGGTTCCGGGTCGATACTGACAGCTGAACTACTTAGTCCTGGAATAGGCCTGGCTCTCTTTGCCGGCTCGCGTGCGGCGCAGAATGCCATGCTGAGAAAAGTATTCGGCCAGTGCATTCGCGTCAGTTTTCAGTTGATGCATGATGGCGGTTACGATTTGAACGAAACAGTCCCCGCCTGGTGGCTGCTCAGTTCGAACAAGACCCAACCAACCGCCAAAACCCCGCTAAATCCTTACTTAGCGATTCTCTGCCAATCTCTGACGGCAATTTGGCATGCCCCATCGTGGGCCGCTGTGGGTCAGCAGACCGCGACATCAAACCCGAGCAGCGCCGCGTAAATCTCGCTTCCGTAGTGCCCGGTTTACCATAACTCCGTGCCCGTAGCCGCCATGACCATCGAGCTCCGCATCGAACACGCCCACTCCCTCAAGGACCGCCGCCAGGTGGTCCGCAGCCTGAAGGACAAGCTCGCCCACGCCTTCAACATCTCCATTGCCGAAATGGACGAGGCCGTCACCTGGCAGTCGGCCACCCTCGGCATCGCCGCCATCTCCGGCTCGCGCGACTACCTCACCGGCCTGATGGAGCAGGTCGAAGACGCCGCCGTCCGCCTCGCTCAGGGCCTCGGCGCCGAGGCCTCCGTCTCCTGGGAGTTCCTGGAGACTGCGCCGTAGCCGCCGTTTGCCTGCACGCCAGCCCGGTGCCACACTACAGCAGATGAGTTCCGGCCCCCACTCCGTGCCCGCAGCCGCCGCCGCCCCCATCCTCGCCGTCTCCAGCCTGTGCAAGCAGTACGACGCGACCCTCGCCGTCGACGGCGTCTCTTTTCAGATCGCGCCGCACGAAATCCTCGGCCTCCTTGGCCCCAACGGCGCCGGAAAAACCACCACCATCAACATGATCCTCGGCGTCCTCGAACCCACCTCCGGATCCATCGCCATCGACGGCCGCAATCTCGCGCAACATCGCCGCCTGGCACTCGAACGCACCAACTTCGCCGCCGTCTACGCGCCCCTGCCCGGCAATCTCACCGTCGCGCAGAACCTCCGCATCTTCGGCATGCTCTACGCCGTGCCCGCGCTCCGCGACCGCATCGAGGAAGTCCTCGCCGAATTCGACCTCCGGCGCTTCCGCAATACCAAATGCGGCGTGCTCTCGAGCGGTGAGCAAACCCGCGTCGCTCTGGCCAAGGCCATGCTCAACCGTCCCCGCCTTCTGCTCCTCGATGAGCCGACCGCTTCCCTCGATCCCGCCACCGCCCGCGAAATCCGCGCCACCATCCGCGACTTCGCCCAGCGCTGCGACGTCGGCGTCCTCTGGACCTCGCACAACATGATCGAAGTGGCCGACGTCTGCCATCGCGTGCTTTTTCTCTCAAAGGGACGCATCCTCCTCGAAGGCGATCCCCGCACCCTGCCCGCCGCTCACGGACACCAGACCCTCGAAGACCTCTTCGTCACCGTCGCGCGCGAGCCGCTCACGCTCCACCGGGAGGAAGACTGATGCCCGGCTCTCTGCGGCGAAGCCTCTCCCGCACCTCCGCCCTGCTGCTCCGCCAGTTCTACCTGCTCCGCGGCAGCCCGGCGCGCGTCGTGCCGCTCTTTTCCTGGGTTGCCATCGACATCGTTCTCTGGGGATTCATCACCCGCTACCTCAACTCCGTCTCCGGTGCGCGCTTCAACTTCATTCCCGCCATGCTCGGCGCCGTCCTGCTCTGGGATTTCATGTCCCGCGTCATGCAGGGCATCACCACCGCCTTTCTGGAAGACGTCTGGTCCCGCAACTTCCTCAACCTCTTCGCCTCGCCGCTTTCCGTCTCGGAATACCTTGGCGGCCTGGTGCTCTCCAGCATCGCCACCAGCATGGTCGGGCTCGCCGTCATGGTCTCCCTGGCCACGCTCGCCTTCGGGCTTTCGTTTTTCGTCTACGGAGCCATGCTGGCCGCCTACGTCCTGGTCCTCTTCCTCTTCGGAATCGCTCTCGGCATCTTCGGCAGCGCTCTCGTCCTGCGCCTTGGCCCCGCGGCGGAGTGGTTCATCTGGCCCATCCCGGCTTTCCTTTCGCCGCTGGCCTGCGTCTTCTATCCGCTTTCCACCCTGCCCGTCTGGATGCAGGGCCTCGCCCGCCTCATCCCGCCCAGCTACGTCTTTGAAGGAATGCGCGGCGTGCTGGAGGGCCACCGGTTGGCCGCCAGTTCGCTCCTTATCGGAGCCGTCCTCGCTGTCGCCTACCTCCTGCTGATGGCCCGGCTCTTCACCGGCGTCTACCGCCACGCGGTCCGCACCGGGCTGATCGCCCGCTACAGCGCCGAAACGGTTAGCTGATCCGCGTCAGTAGAACTGAAGTTCTGCCATGGGAAAGTGCTTCCGATTGCGCGTCCACAGCGAGGCCTCGCTTCTGACCGCCGAAGCTGCGATGAGCGCGTCACCCAGTTCCACATGATGACTGCGATGGAAGAGCCGCAGATAGTCTCCGGCCAGCTTTCCGGTCGCGGCATCGATCCCAACGCATTCCAGCGCGGCAAACAGCGCCGCCAGTGTCCTGTGTTCCTCCGGCAGCGCGCCCGCCCACAGTTCCGCCGCCGTCACCGGAGAATAAAGGACGCGGTCCTCGGAGCGGCACAGTTCCAGCCACTGCTTCACCACGTCGCGGTTCCGGCCTCGCGACACCTCGATCAGAATGTCCGAATCCACCAGCACCGTCATGGACGGGAAAGCCTCTCCAGCCGGTCGCCGCGCCGCAGACTGCGGACGTATTCCTCCGCATCTCCAATGTCAGACCGGTCTTTCCGCAATCCGACCATGGCTCGCATTGCCTGCTCCCGCCCTTCTCGTCCCGCCAGATATCGCTCGCGCGCGGCTCGGCGCACCAGATCGGATATCGTCGTCTTCTCCCGAACAGCGCTCGCGTGCAGCGCATTCCACAGTTCGTCGTCGAGATAGAGTTGGGTCCGCCTCATGATGTATAGTATACATCGTCACCCAGGGACCAACTCAAACGATAATCGAACAGGATGCCTAAACCAGGTCACAAGAAAAAGCCGCTGCTCCGGACAGCAACCGAAGGGTTGAAAATACCGGTGGCGGGCTTGTCCACCATTGCCATTGTCGGCCGCCCCAACGTCGGCAAATCCACGCTCTTCAACCGGCTCACCGGCACCCGCCGCTCCATCGTCGGCGATGAGCCTGGCATCACCCGCGACCGCATCTACGGCCAGGTCGCCTGGGCCGGACGCACCGCGCGCCTCATCGACACCGGCGGCATCGTCCCCGATGACGAAGCGCTCATCCCCGCGGAAATCTTCCGCCAGGCCCGTTTTGCCCTCGACGAGGCCGATGCCATCGTCATGGTCGTCGACGGCCGCACCGAGCTGGCCGCTCCCGATCTCGACCTCGCCCGCCTGCTGCAGCGCACCGGCAAGCCGCTCTTTCTCGCCGTCAACAAGATCGACGCCGAATCGCTCGAAGCCGCCGCGGAAAACTTCCGCCGGATCGGCATCCGCAACCTCGTCCCCATCTCCGCCGAGCACGGCCACAACATTGGAGAACTCCTCGACGAAGTCTTCGCCGTCCTGCCGCAGCCCGCCGAACCCGAGGCTGAACCCGAACCCGAACCCGCCGAGGAAGCCGCCGCGCCTGAACTCCTCCGCACCCACGGCGAATTCGAACCGGACGAGACCCGTGTGGCCATCATCGGCCGCCCCAACGTCGGCAAATCCACCCTGCTCAATGCCCTCACCGGCTCGGCCCGCGCCATCGTCTCGCCCATTGCCGGAACCACTCGCGACGCCGTCGATGAAGTCATGGAGTACCAGGGCAAGACCCTGCGCATCGTGGATACCGCCGGCATCCGCCGCAAGGGCAAAACACGCCTCATGGCCGAAAAGCTCTCCGTTGTCATGGCGCGCCGCCACCTCGAAGCCGCCGACCTCGCCCTCCTCGTCATCGACGCCACCGAAGGCGTCACCGCCTCCGACGCCACCATCGGCGGCTACGCCCACGAAAGCGGCCGTTCCGTGGTCATCGTCGTCAACAAATGGGATCTGGTCACCACCGGCCGCACCGACGGCAAGCCTCCCGCCGACCGCGAAATCTTCGAGCGCCAGCTCCGTTCCGTCCTCAAGTACCTCAGCTACGCCCCGGTCATCTTCATTTCAGCCGCCGAAGGCCGCAACGTCTCCCGCGTGCTGGACACCGTCCTCCGGGTCGCCGCCGAGCGCCGCAAGCGCGTCTCCACCGGCCAGATGAACCGCTTCCTCGAAAAGGTCGACTTCCAGCGCGCCACCGTCCCCATGTCGAAGCGCGTCCGTGTCTTTTACATGACCCAGGCCGCCGTCGCGCCTCCCACCTTTGTTTTGTTCACGGATCGGGACGTTCAGCTGCACTTCTCGTTTGAGCGATTCCTCGAAAATCAGATCCGCGCCGCCTTCGGATTCGAGGGCTCGCCCATCTGGTTCAAAGTGCGTGCCCGCAACGCCGCCTCCGGACCGGCATCCTCGTAGCGAACGCTGGCAACGTCTTCCCGTCTCAGGCAATCGAATTACACAGGACGTAATGCTTGAGACCCTTTGAGGGAGGATGGATGTCCGAAAAGCGAACTCAGTCGATTCAATCGCCCAGCAGGAGAGACATCTTCAAAAACCCGAACACTCACAGCCGGAGGGAAACGCGAGCCGAGAGAACCTCCTCGAGGCCGATGCTGGAATTCACGCCCCTCGCCGGAGGGCCGTTGAAAACGTGCGGCCTCTTCTTTGGAGGCGAATCCAGAGCGGGCTCGTAAGGCAGGAAGAGCCGTTCTTCCTGCCCAAAAAACAGGAACCTGTCTGAAGCAATACGCCCACTTTGCGGTTCCTTCAGGCCCCCGGAAGCGGGCCGTTCGATCATCGAACGGCCCGCTTCGTTTTTCTTCCACCGCCCCCCTGCAACTATTTGCCTTCCCCGCCCGTATATAGTTGAGATCCCGATATTTCTGAACCCTCGGACTGGCTGATCGAATCGAATAGGCTATCCATACCTGGGTAGATGACTTCCGTGCCGGGTGCTCTGCGGCCTCGTCCTGTATCCTGTTGGGTTCGTATGGACAATCGATTCCGGTCACCGTTCGACCCTATTTTTCTGAGGTCTCAGTTGTGAAGACGCGTGTTCGCCCTGCTGTAGTCTCTTCGCTCCCGCTGTTGCTCCTCGCCGGAGTAGCCGGATGCGGTAAGCCGCAGACCAAATCTGCCGTGCCCCATATGCAGGCTCTGCCTGTACAGACGGTCACCATCGCCGCTCAGCCGGTTCCGCAGTCGGACCAGTACGTGGCCACCATCGAATCGCGGCATTCGGCGGTCATCAATCCTCAGGTCAACGGCAATATCACCCGCATTCTGGTCCGTTCCGGAGACCACGTTCGCGCCGGAAAGCTGCTGATCCAGATCGACCCCTCCAAGCAGGAGGCCACCGTCGCGTCTCAGAAAGCCACCGATGCGCAGCTTGAGGCCGTCCTCAACTACGACCGCGAACAGTACGGCCGCCAGCGCGCCCTCTACTCCGACGGCGTCGTCAGCAAGGACGCCATGCAGCAGGCTCAGCAGGCCTACGCCAGCGCCAAAGCCAACTATCAGGCCGGCCTGGCCGTCCTCAAAACACAGGAAGAGCAGCTCGCCTACTATCGGGTCACGGCGCCTTTCTCCGGCATTGTCGGCGATATTCCGGTCCACATTGGCGATTACGTCACTTCCAGCACCCAGCTCACCACGCTGGATGCCACCAGCGGCCTCGAAGCTTACATCTACGTGCCCACGGACCGCTCCGGCGAGCTGCGCAACGGACTGCACGTCAATATCCTCGATAACACCGGTAAGCTGATCGAGAAAACGGCCATCGACTTTGTCTCACCTCAGGTCGACAACGCCCTCCAGGGCATCCTGGTCAAGGCGCCCGTACATTCAGCCAATCTGCGCAACGAGCAGATCGTCAAGGCGCAGGTGATCTGGGGCATGGCCCCGTATCCCATCGTTCCCGTGCTGGCCGTCTCCCGTCTCGGCGGGCAGGCCTTTGTCTTTCTGGCAAAACCGGCCGGCGCCGGCAAGTATGTCGCGCATGAACAGCCGGTCACCCTCGGAACGACGGTGGGCAACTTTTATGCGGTCACAAACGGGCTCTCCGGCGGTGAGCAGCTGATCGTCTCTGGCACGCAGATGCTCATGGATGGCATGCCGGTCATTCCCATGCATGCGGGCCCGCCCCAAAAGGGCGCCGCTCCGCACCCAGGCATGGAATAACGGCTGCTGCTAACGAACTGCGAGGCTATTCTTGGTCGACTTTTTTATTCATCGCCCGGTCTTTGCCACTGTTTGCGCGCTGCTGATCATTTTGGCGGGCGCGGTGGTCATTCCCACGCTGCCCATCTCCCTGTATCCGCAGCTGGCCCCCCCCACTGTCTCCGTCAGCAGCACCTATATCGGCGCCAATGCCCAGGAGGTGGAGTCGGCCGTCACCATCCCGCTCGAGGAGGCCATCAATGGCGTCCCCGGCATGCGCTACATGTCCTCCACCAGCGCCAATGACGGCAGCAGCGCCATCACCGCCACCTTCCGCACCGGCTACCCCCTCGACATCGCCGCCGTCGACGTGCAGAACCGCGTCACCTCGGCCAGCGGCCAGCTCCCCGCCACCGTCAATCAGACCGGCATCACCGTCAGCAAGGCCAACAACACCTTCGTCTTCGGCGCCGGCGTCTACTCGCCCACCGGCCAGTACAGCAATCTCTTCCTCAGCAATTATCTGGACGTCTATGTCGTCGATGCCCTTAAGCGCATTCCCGGCGTCGGCGATGTGCATATCTTCGGCGAGCGCCGTTACGCCATGCGTATCTGGCTCAATCCCGTCAAACTCGCCGCACGCGGCCTGACCGCGGCTGACGTCGTCAGCGCTCTGCAGGACCAGAACATCGAGGTTCCCGCGGGCGAACTCGGAGCACCGCCTTCCAACCCGAAGCAGGACTACGAAATCTCGGTCAATGTGGTCGGCCGCCTCACCACACCGCAGCAGTTCGACAACGTCATTATCAAAAGCACGCCCACCGGCCTCATCCACATCAGCGATGTCGGCTACGCCGAGCTGGGCGCCGAAACCTACTCCAGCACCCTGCAATATGACGGCCATGAGGCCGTCGGCCTGGCCGTCCAGCAGCTCAGCGACGCCAATGCCCTCGAAGTCGACCGCGCCGCCAAAGCCGAGCTCGCCAAACTCGCCAAATCCTTTCCCCCGGGCATCAAGTACGCCGTCGCCTTTGATAACACGACCGTCGTCGGCGCCTCTATCCGCGAGGTTCTCATCACCCTGGTGGAAGCCATTGTCATCGTCATTGCGGTGATCTTCTTCTTCCTCCAGGACTGGCGCGCCACACTCATCCCCTCCATTACCATTCCTGTTGCCCTCGTCGGAACCTTCGCTTTCATCAAGCTCTTCGGCTTCTCCATTAACTCCCTCACGCTGTTCGGAATCACTCTGGCCACCGGCCTCGTCGTCGACGACGCCATCGTCGTCATCGAAAACGTGCAGCGCCACATCTCCGGCGGCGACCGCGAGCCCCACCACGCCACATCCGCCGCCATGCGCGAGGTTACCGGCGCTGTCGTCGCCACTTCGCTGGTGCTCATCGCGGTCTTCGTGCCGGTCGCATTTTTCCCCGGCACCACCGGCATCCTCTATAAGCAGTTCTCGCTGACCATCGCCTTCTCCATCGCCATCTCGGCCTTCAATGCCCTCACGCTCTCTCCTGCGCTTTCGGCTCTGCTGCTGCGCCGCGAGGAGAACAAGCATGGGCTGCTGCATGCCGCCGAACGCGCCATCGCCGCCATGGGCCGCGGTTACGCCCGCACCATCCACGGCGTCATGCGTATCCGCTGGATCATGCTCGCCCTCTTCTTCCTCGGCCTCTGGGGCGCGGTCCATGAATACCGCACTGTCCCCACCGCCTTCATCCCCCAGGAAGACCAGGGCGTCATCATGGTCCTCGTCCAGGCCCCGCAGGGCGCCTCCCTCACCTACACGACCCATATCGAGGAAGAAGCCACCGCCATCATGGCGAAGGACAAGGACATCCTTGGCTCCTTTGCCGTCGGAGGCTTCAGCTTCAGCGGCAGCGCCCCCAATTACGGCATGATCTTCGCCGCACTGCAGCCCTACGACAAACGCACCGGACCCCAGGATTCCGCCGCCGCCATCGTCGCCAGGCTTCGGAGCGAGTTCTTCCGCATTCCGGGAGCCATGATCGAGCCGCTCCAGCCCCCCGCCATTCAGGGCATCGGCGCCTTCGGCGGCTTCCAGTTCGAGCTGCAGGACAGCGGGACCAACACCCTCGACGATCTCGCCAATGTGGCCCACAAAATCGCCGCTCAGGCGAATGCCAATCCCGCCCTGACCGGCGTCTTCACCACCTTCACGGCCAACGATCCCGAAGTGCTGGTCCACATCGACCGTGAAAAGGCCAAAGCCCTCGGCGTGCCCTTCACCCAAATTTCCGACGCCCTCCAGGTCTATATGGGCTCGGCCTACGTCAACAATTTCGACTTCAATAACCGCAATTACCGCGTCTACGTCCAGGCCGAACAGCAGTTCCGCGAGAATGCCGGCGACATCCGCCAG
>JAJZJJ010000049.1 GCA_021810175.1 Acidobacteriota bacterium
GCATCCAGGAACACATGCCCCACTGCGCCGAAACCGACGAAGTCTTTCCCCACTCTTATAAATTCGATCAGGGATACATGTTCCCCGGCGATGCACCCGGCCTCGGCGTCGATCTCGACGAGAAGCTCGCCGCCAAATTTCCCTACCAGCGCGCCTACCTGCCGGTGCTGCGCAAACTCGACGGAACCCTCTGCGACTGGTAGCCGCCGGCGGCGCGTGCTCCGGTCCTGTACGCCTGCCGAATCTCGCCCGCCCGCTTCCTTTCCTCACCCAAAACAAAAGCGGCGGCCACCCAAATGGTGCCGCCGCTCCCGCGTTGCGAAGTGAACATCAGGAGGCCTTCCGCTTCCTCCACCGAAGCTCGTTCCTGAGCAGAGCCAGCTTGGCTCCCGTTTCACCGTCGGCTTCCAGCCGCTCCATCCCAGCCCGGCCCAGGGCAATAAGAATGCTGATGAAAAGGCCAGCAAATGTCGCGGCAATCACAATCAGCGCCCGTTTCGGCGAGGACTTGTGATCGGGCACGATTGCCGGATCCACAACCTGAATCAACGCGCCTTCCTTCGCCTCATCCAGCTTGGCCACTTCGTACTGCTGAGCCAGAATGTCGAAGATCGTCTGATAGTACTTCACGTCCCGCAACCGGCGCACATATTCAAGACTGGCCTGCGGAACTTTACCCTTTGGCACCAGCAGCGAACTCGGGTTTTCTTCCGATCCCCCCAGGCTCG
This sequence comes from Acidobacteriota bacterium, assembly GCA_021810175.1. The sequence continues at coordinate 729 of JAJZJJ010000049.1, forward strand.
CCTGCTCTGTCCGCAGCGCGGCGAGTTCCTGCTGCGCCTGCACCAGCTCGGAGTTCTCCCCCGTGGCAAAAGTCTGCAGCGCATGAATCTCCACTTCCTTCGCCACAATCTGTGCCCGCAGGCTCGCGGCCGACTCGATCAAAGCCGCTGCCTGGCTGTTCACCTGGATCATCCCTGTTTTGATTTCGGTCTCCTTCAGCGCCTCTTCCGCATTCGTCAGCTGATCCTTTGCCTTCTTCAGCTGCTGATCGTAAAAGACACGCCTCTGCGATGCTTCCGAAATCGCCAGATGCTCGCTCAAATGCCGAAACGCATCCACGTACCCGTTTGCAAGAGCCGCAGCCTTGTGTGGATTGCGATCCGTTACGGATATGTGGATTAACCCATCTTTCCCGTTGCCATCGACTTTTGAATGATCTTCAAACTTCTTGCGCGCTCGAGACAGCAATTTTTCATGGTATTCCTTCATCAGCCCGAACTTCTGAATCACCGCATCTTCTACCGTCCGGCTCTGGAACATCGCAACGTATTGGTCGTTGGGATTCTTGAGCCCCATCGATCCCCCGGCCAGTGAGGCAAGGCCACCCATCCCACCCAATTCCGATCCCAGCATTGCCCCAAGCGAAGATCCCCGGTGTTGCGGCGGCAGCAGGGTAACGGTAGCGGTGTACTTCTTCGGCAACAGCAGTGAAACCACAATGGCCACCACGGCGAACGCCGCCGTCACCCTCACCACCGTTCGTCGCCGTTCTGCCAATACAATCAGCAGGTCAAGCAGTGAAATCTCCTCGTCTGCCGTCTGCTTCTGCCGCGCCAGAGCCGCCGTCTGCGGCTCCGGAACTGCGGTGCCCTTCGTTTCTGTTGCCATTTAGACCTCAGCCTCTGCCCACGTCACGGTGCATCGCTTTGTCCTCCAGCCCAGCACCGTTCTTCGCACTCCGGCTAGTAATGAATAATGCTCAATGACGCCGCTCCCAGCGCAAACTGCGAGAACAATCCCGACCAGTTCATCAGCCCCGCCAGCGCCGATGGCTTCAGAATCTTTTGCGGGACCACGATCGTATCTCCCGGGTACACGCGCAGACTGTCGAAATCGTTGCCCCAGATGCTGTTCGAAGCCGCCCGGCTCACCACCGAACCATTCGCGCGAATCACAAATGCCGCCTTCCGGTCGGCCCCCTCTTCCGGGCCTCCGGCCAGCCGCAGATACTCCCCCACTCGCGCTCCCTTGTCGTACAGAAACGAATTCTGGTCGTAAACCGCACCCACAACGTTCACCGTCGCCGGAATCGGAGGCACCACGAATCGGTCCCCATTCTCCAGCGTAATGTCCGGCAGCGCCGCCACTCCCCGGCTCCCGGGCCGCAGATCCAGCACAATCCGCCCCGTAGCTCTCATCTGCTTCAGCTGCGCCAGCATCTGCTGGTCGATTGACGTTCCTCCCCCATTGGCAGTCAGGCTGTGCCCTGAACTAACCGCCGATGACTCCAGCGCCATGTCGCCCTGCGTCATTCGCAGCTGCAGCGACGCTAGATAATCGTCCATCCGCCGCTGCTGGAGCTCTCGCGTCGACCGCCGCGTGAACTGCGAGCCATAAAGATAGGCATCCGGACTCAGGCCGCCCGCCTGCTTCACCAGCTCCTGCAGCGTCTCGCCAGGCTTCACCGTGTAGACCCCAGCCCGCGCGAATTCCCCTTCCAGATCCACAATCTTCGTCTGCTGCCCCAGCGGCACCTGGATATTCGCCTGCGAAAAAATGGTGACCACATCCCCCGGTTCCAGCAACAAATTCTGCGACGGATCGTGCTGCAGCACCAGCTTGCCCAGATCGAACGGAATCAGCTCATCCTTCAGCGTCTTCGGATTCTGGCGCTGAATCACCGCATAGCTCCAGTCAATCTCCGGCGCAACCGGATTATTCACCGTCTCCATCAGCCGCTGGCTCAACCGCGACATGGATGCGAATCGACGGTTCCCCATTGCGTTGCCGCCGTTTTGGTTCCCCCCGGCGTTGCCCCCACCCTGGCTCGGCATCACTTCAAAGCCCTGGCTTCCGCCCTCGATCGGGCTGCTCATATTGCTGTAGCCGCTCCCGTAGTTGCCGTAGGAGTTGCTGCCGTTGGAGTTGCTGCCATACGGACCGGTGCCTCCGGTCTGCGCATTGGACGGGTTCTGCCCAGCCTCCCCCATGCGCCGCAACTGCTCCATCTGCCCCATTTGGGCCAGCTGGGCCGGCCCTGGCTGAACCCCCGCCGCCTGCGCCTCCGGCGTCACCCACCCCGGACGTATTGCGCTTGGGTTCAGCAGTTGGCCCCGCGGCAGTTCCACCGCCTCGTTCGGCTGCCTCAGCCCAGGAAAATTCTGCAGCGGCACAAACTCCGGTGTCTGCATCCCCAGTTGTGCACGCCTCCACCAGTAGTTCCGCGTGATCAGCGATGCCTTGTCAGGAATCAGATCGCTCAGCCGCATTCCCGGGTGCCACGCAAACCGCCCCGGATTCGCGGTGTTCCCCCGCAAAATGACTGTCTCCTGATACTTCGGAAGAATGGGAACGATCCGCACCAGATCCCCGTCGTGCAGCCTCGTCTCCAGCCCGGCTTTGTCATAAGACACCTGCATCGCATAACGGTCTCGATGATGGTTGATTCGTTCGATCGATACCTGCTTCTCCGCTGCTACCGCTGAGACGCCCCCGGCGTCCGCCAAAGCCCCGGCCAGCGTTTCCCCCGGCAGCAGTTCGTAAATCGCCGGATCCTTCACGCTTCCCGTAATCGCCACCTGCGCCCCCACCGGAGGAATGAAAATCACATCCCCCGACTGCAGATGCACATCGCCCTTCCGGTCGCCGTGAATCAGCAGATTGTAGAGGTCGAAGTCTGCGATCTTCTTCCCGCCCCGCCGTACCTGAATCTGCCGCAGCGATCCCATCGGCGAAGGCCCGCCGCTCGCGAACAGCGCATCGATCAGCGTGCTCAGCGAGCTGATCGTGTACACCCCCGGTCGCCGCGCTGCACCCGTCACGTACACCTGAATCGAACCGATCTGCCCCAGCTCTGCCGTCAGATTGAAGTTCTTGTAGACGCGCCCGACCGCCGCCCGCAGATGCTCGTGCAGCTGAGAGTACGGCAGCCCCGCGACCTCGACCTCCCCAACCTGGGGCAGATAGATGTCCCCACTGCGGTCCACAACCACGTTTGCCTGCAGGTTCACCTGTCCCCATATCCGAACCCGCAGCTCATCGCCCGGCGCGATTGTGTAGTTCGGCGGCACAGGCGTCATATTCAGCGGCGCGAATGTCGTAGGAACGTTCTGGAACAGACTCGCCCCGTAAATCGGCAGAATCTGCCCCGTCGTCGACGCCACAAACTTCTGAAACTCCGTCAGCGGCCCCGGAGCATACGTAGCCGGATTCAGCCCGGTCATCGGGTAGTACTGCCCCCCCATCGGGTAGTACTGCCCCCCGGCCTGTCCCATGTCCGTATAGTTCGGCAGGTTCCCCGTCGGCTGCAGTCCCGCTGAAGGTGTGCTGCCGGACAGATTCAGGTTCATTCCCGTCATCGGCGTCTGCGTCTGGCATTGCGGCAGGTTGGCCCCCAGCGGACTCGAACAGTCGGCCGAGCCGCCCTGTGAACCAAAGTTTTGTGCCCACACCGTGCCAACATCGGCAAGTACCAGAGAAGTTAACGCTAAAACCAATACCGCTCTTGTCTTCATATTCACTTTGCACGGAACAAGGTTGTGCGCAGGAATCAACCGCAACCTAAAAATCCCCGGCGGGGCCACACTATCCGTGTCTCGTCAGTCTAGCATTCGCGCCGTTATGCGCGGTGGCGTTTTCACCGCCTGTTCCCGGACTGGAACTCCTGGAATCCGTTTCTCGTAATGGCACCTGCAGCAGATTGACGAGCAATTTCATGTTGGACCTGCCGCCTTTCCTGGTATACTGCAGCTCAGTAATCGAGTCTCGCTACATTACAGTTCAATAACAGTTCCTGTCACACTTGCCTCTCTACCCTGGATTTGCGCGCGTGAATATCATTTTGTTGTTTCGCCGCGGAAGATGCTTCGAAGCGGTCCGGAAGATTCGATCCTATGAGCTCATTATCCTTCGAGAATCTTTTCCCTTCGGATTCGGAAAACCATTCCAATCCGAAGGCAAATCCCGTTACGTCCCTCCGCTCCGGGAAATTCCCTGTGCAGTGGAGTGCCTCTGCCAATGAGATCGCCGCAGGCGTGAAGACTCTCAGCAGTGCCAGCCCCTGGGTGCTCTCCCGCACCCGCCGCTGCATCGACTTCCTGATCGCGCTCGCGGCCCTGACCGTCTTCCTCCCCTTCATCCTGGTCGCCGCCCTGCTGGTCCGTCTCGATTCGCGCGGCCCCATCTTCTTCCGGCAGCGCCGCATGGGCCGCGCCAGCCGCGAGTTCACCCTCTACAAGTTCCGCTCCATGCGCTGCGAGGGCGAATGCGGCTCCTGCATCACCGTCAAGGGTGACTCCCGCATTACCCCTGTCGGCGCCTTCCTGCGCCGCTTCAAGCTCGACGAACTCCCCCAGTTCTGGAATGTCCTCCGCGGCGATATGGCCCTCGTTGGCCCCCGTCCCAAACTGCCCCACCACGAAGCCCTCCACATGGCCTGCCGCCCCGGCGTTACCGGCGCTGCCACCCTCGCCTTCCGCAAGGAAGAGGAATTCCTCTCCGGCATTCCCGAACACGAACTGGAAGCCTTCTACGAAGTCTTCGTCAAGCCCGCCAAAGCCAGGCTCGACCTCGACTATATGCGCTCGGCTACCATCTTCAGCGACCTCGCTCTCCTCTGGCGCACCGCTTCTTCCTGCTTCTTCGCCTCCGAACAGTCCCTCCAGGATCTCGCCCAGATCGTCGCCAACTTTGCCGCCGAACGTTCCGCCCCAGCCAGCGTTCATAGTGTGCATGTCGTCCCCGTCTCGGATAATCGCGTGCACGCCTCCAGCGTCGCCTCTGAAGTCTGATCCCTGGACCCTGACGGGTATGCCGCCGGCCACAGCCAGCGCCTGTCCGCTCACATCCTCCCTTCCTGCCGTTTCAATTCGGGATTGCAATCCCGTTCCAGTACCGCCGGTATCCATTCCTGACAAAAGTAATCTCCCGGCCCACCCCACCCTGCCCCAATAATCAACCTGTCCCCGCAAGGACATACTCATTGCGTCACGCTGCATTGACTGGCCCGCGTTTCGCAAGCCGAGGCATGCAACGTGAATTGCCCGCCCGCGAACCCGTCCCGTGCGTTTCCCTCTTCCTTCCCCATTCTTCTCACCTCCATCCTCGCCTTCGCCACCCTCCTCGCTTCAGGCCTTGCCGCCCAGACTCACCAGCGGTCGCCGCTGACCAGTCCCGCGGCTCAGGCCACACGATCCGTCCTCTTCTTCGCTCGCCGTGGCTTTGCCCGTCCACGACAACTCCAGCCCGCCAGTGTCTGGATGCGCGTCGGCCGGCAGCCATACGTCTTCCCGGGCGCCACCGCCGTCTCCACCCTTGTCTGGCAGCCTGTCGGTCCCTTCCAGGTGAAGACCTCGGCCTGGGGACTCGTCACCGGCAGAATCATCAGCCTCGCCGCTGACCCCTCCGACCCTTCCGGTAACTCTGTGTTCGTGGGCACCGCCGGCGGCGGCATCTGGAAATCCACGAACGCGGCCGCCGATCCGGCTTCCGTCTCCTTCTCCCCGTTGACGGACACCTCCGGCGCCTTTTCCTCGGTCGCCATCTCCTCCCTCAGCATTGGCGCGGTCTCCGCCCAGCCCGGCGGCACCGGCGTGGTCCTCGGCGGCACCGGCGACCCCAACAACGCTCTCGATTCCTGGTATGGCGTCGGCATCCTCCGCTCCACGGACGACGGCAATACCTGGTCCCTCATCCCCCAGGCCATCTCTCCCGTCAACAGCGCCAACACCTACGACTTCACCGGCAATGCCTTTGCCGGCTTCGCCTGGAGCTCCGTCGACCCCGGACTGGTCGTCGCCGCCGTGGCCGACTCCGAATACGGCGATCTGCTCGGCTCTCCCGACTCCCAGGCCATCCGCGGCCTCTACTATTCCTCCGACGCCGGCAAGTCCTGGCAGCTCGCCACCATTCAGGACGGATCCACCATCATCCAGGCCGCCGGCAGAAATGTCGTCGGCGGAAACGACGCCACCTCGGTAGTCTGGAACCCGATCCGCAAGCGCTTCTACGCCGCCATTCGTTACCACGGCTATTACGAATCATCCGACGGAATTACCTGGGCCCGTCTCGCAGGCCAGCCCGGCGCCGGACTCTCCCCATCCGCCTGCCCCGCCGACCCCGGCCTCCCCGGTTCTCCCGCATGCCCCATCTTCCGCGGCGTCCTCGCCGTTCAGCCCGTCACCGGCGACATGTTCGCTCTCACCGTGGATCAGAACAACATCGACCAGGGCCTCTGGCGCGACGCATGCAATCTCGCTGCCGGCGCCTGCGCCTCGCCCGTGCAGTTCGCCGACCCCATCGCCGACCAACCCCTCGAATCCGCCCCCGGCGACAAAACCATCCCGAATGCCGCCTACGATCTCGTCCTCGCCGCCGTCCCTTCGCAGCAGGACACCCTGCTCTTCGCCGGCGCCACCGACATCTGGCGCTGCAGCCTCGCCAACAGCTGCGTCTGGCGCAATACCACCAACAGCCGAACCTGCGATTCCGCCCAGGTCGCTCCCGCTCAGCACGCCATCGAATCGACGTTCGGCGCTTCCGGCCTCCTCTATTTCGGCAATGATGGCGGCCTCTGGCGTACCACCGATGCTGTCGCCCAGCAGCAGTCTCCCTGCTCCCCCGACGATGCCGCCCACTATCAGAACCTCAACTCCGCCATCGGCTCTCTCGCTCAGGTCGAGGCTTTCAGCCAGGATCCCGCCGACTCCTCCACCCTTCTGGCCGCTCTCGGCGCTCTCGGCACCGCGGCTCCCGCTGCCGCCTCCGGTCCCTGGAACCAGGTCCTCGACGGCGAAGGCGATGCTGTTGCCATCGACCCTTCCGATCCCTCCAACTGGTACGCCACCTCCGAGTTCGGCGTCGGCATCAATCGCTGCACCGTCGGCAAATCCTGCGACATCGCCGCCTTTGGCAATGTCGCCATTGGCGAGCCCCAGGTCGACAACGACGTCCAGCTCATCCCAGCTCCCTGGATCCTCGACCCCCTCGATCCCTCCCGCATCATCCTCGGCACCTGTCGCATCTGGCGCGGCTCTGCCGATGGCCAAAACTGGAACCAGAACAGCCTGCTCAGCGGCATTCTCGACGGCCAAAGCGCCTCCTCCTGCAACGGCAATGCGGAAATCCGCGCCCTAGCCGTCGCTCCTGTCTCCGGCCTCTCACCCTCCTCCGAACGCATCTATGCCGGCATGGCTGGCTCCCTTGACGGCGGCGGCCTGCTCCCCGGCCATATCTTCACCGCCGTTGTCGACGACTCTTCCCAGTCGTCCACCACCACCTGGACCGACCTCTACAGCTCCCCCGTCTCCAATGCCTCGCTCCAGCCCCAGTTCGATCCCGGAGGCTTCGACATCTCCAGCATCGACATCGATCCTCACGACCCCACCGCGCAAACCATCTATGTCACCGTCCAGGGCTATTCAACGCCGGAACAACCCGAGCCCATCCTCTACCGTTCCACCGATGGCGGCGCACACTGGCTCGATATCACCGCCAACCTGCCTCCCGTGCCCGCCTCCAGCGTTGTTGTCGACCCCAACGATGCCAACATCGTCTACGTCGCCCTCGACACCGGCGTCTACTACACTCTGAACGTCGCGTCCTGCTCCTCCCCCGGTGCCGTTTGCTGGAATGTGCTCGGCGACGGCCTGCCCAACGCCCCCGTCACCGCCCTCATGGCCGTCGCCAATGGCTCTGATCGGCTGCTGCGCGCCGCCACCTGGGGACGCGGCATCTGGCAAACCCAGTTGCTCACCTCCTCCATGCAGTTCACCACCGCCACGCTCTCTCCCGCCGCGCTGACCTTCCCCGATCAGGCAGCGCAGACCGCCAGCACCCCGCAAACCGTAACCCTCTCCAATACTGGAACCCATCCCCTCACGGTTACCAGCGTCTCCATCCAGGGCGACTTCAATGAGACCGACAACTGCGCCTCCGTCTCCCTTGGCAACGGCAAGGCCTGCTCCTTCCAGGTCGTCTTCGACCCCTCCGCCGCCGGTCCCCGCCAGGGTTCCCTGACCATCTATGCCAATGTTTCCGGAGGCCAGCTGGTCCTTCCCCTCTCCGGAACCGGTCTCCCTCCCGGCAAAGTCGTCCTCACGCCTTCATCCCTCGCCTTTGCCGCCACCACCGTAAACTCCACCTCCGCTCCGCAGTCGATCACCGTCGCCAACACCGGCTCGTCCTCCGTCACTCTTTCCGGCGAAAGCATCAGCGGCGACTTCGCCATCGACGCCAGCACCTGTCAGTCCACTCTGCCCCCGCAAACCGCCTGCGACCTTCGCATCGTCTTCAAACCCGCGACCTCCGGCCTCCGCGCGGGCGAGCTCATCGTCACCAGTTCCTCCGGCAAATTCACCGCCGCTCTCTCCGGCACGGGTCAGACCGCTCCCACCGATGCCCTCTCGCCCGCCTCGCTCACCTTTGCCCCCCAGCAGGTCGGCACTTCCAGCCCCGCACAGCTCATCACCCTCTCCAACACTGGTGACGCGCCTCTCACGTCCATCGCCGCAACCGCCACCGGCGACTTCCACGCTGTCAACAACTGCGGCTCGCTCCTGCAGGGACACGCCACCTGTACCATCGCCGTCTCCTACGTTCCTGCCGCCACCGGGCAGGAATCCGGTACCCTCACCGTCTCCGACGTCCTGCGCTCCCAGACCATCGCCCTCAGCGGAACCGGAATCGCCCCGCCCGGTATCTCCGCCACCCCCAAATCCCTTGACTTCGGCAATCTGGCCGTCGGCTCCACCAGCTCCGCCCAGACCGTCACCCTCACCAACAATGGAGGCTTCGTGCTCACCACCCTCGCCGCCACCGTAACCAAAGGATTCGCCATCGCCTCCAGTACCTGCCCGGCCACACTCCCCATCGGCTCCACCTGTGCCATCGGCATCACCTTCTCGCCCACCGTCCCCGGTCCCGTCACCGGATCTCTCGCCGTCTCCGCCGCCAATCTCCCTCAGCCTCTCGCCGTCGCCCTCGCCGGCGCCGGAGCCGACTTCAGCATCGCCGTGGCCGGCTCATCCTCCGCCGTCATTACCTCCGGTCAGTCCGCCGTCTTCACCCTTCAGCTGGCCGCCCTCGACAACACTTCCGGTACCGTGAGCCTCGCCTGCACCGGAGCCCCAAAGAACTCCACCTGCACGCTCAACCCCTCCAGCATCGCTGTCAGCGCGGCCAATACCTCATCTGTAACCGTAACGGTTGCGACCAGCGTCCCGCCCACATCGTCGGCTCTGCGCCCGCCAGCTCCCTGGAAGATCGCTCTCCCCTCGCTGGCCATGATTTTTCCTCTGGGATGGGCAGGCCTCCGCCGCAGAAAGCGCGGCCTCGTCGCGCTCCTCGCCCTCGTCGCGCTCCTCGTCGTCCCGTCCGGCTGCGGAGTCACCGCAAGCTCCGGCGCATCCAGCGGCGGCGGGTCCGGCGCTCAGAACTCCACGCCGCCCGGCGATTATGTCATCACCGTAACCGGAACCATGGCCAACATCGTGCACAGCGTCGCGGTAAAACTCACCGTACAGTAGTCGGTCCTTCGCTAGGTGTGAGGTTTCAACAGGTTGTCCGTCTGATCGAGAACTGGGAAGCTGGGTTTGCGAAGACTCAGAGTTCCAGGAGAGCAGATGGACTACCACCAGAATGCCCGACTGACGATACACAG
>JAJZJJ010000050.1 GCA_021810175.1 Acidobacteriota bacterium
CCATCAGAATGCCGGACAGCGTGGGGCGCAGGGTGCCGTCGTCGTCCTCTCGGGCCATCCCCAATTTCGTAAGCAAGTCGTCGCGTTCATCCACGCTGCGGGGAGTGGCGAATCGCTTCCATAGAGCCTCACTCAAGTCCTCGAGACTGGCAGTCGGTACCACCTGCTCGTCGAACCGGATGATGCGTGCTTGGCTGCGCTGCTGGAACAGGCGTGCGAGGTATTCCGGTGACATTACACGCTTGGAACCGCCGACGCGATGCAGATAGCCGCCCGGCGACCGATGAACGAACAGGCTGCGCGCCACATCGATCTTGATGACCGCAACCTCGTCGCCCGTTCCGGTCGGAAGCGGCATACGCTCGATGGAAGGCGCTAGCGGAGGTGTGATGCTGTCGGTACAAAGCTCGCGTACGAAGGATTCGACCAGATCGAGCTGATCGACGGGGATGCCGATCAATTCGCGCGTTCCGTCCTCCACGCCAAGCACGCATACGCCTCCGCGACCATTGGCAAACGCCGCAAGCCCATCTGCGAGCGAATCCCGGTGCGGTGCCGTTACCCGACCCTTGCCGAAGCGGACCTCCTTGAGCTCCAGCAGCGAATCCTCGCCAAGGCGAATCTTATCGATCAGTTCCGCGGGCGTGTCAAACATGATCAATCTCTCCCCAGGCGGCGATATCGTTTCTCAAAGGCATCACGTCCGCCTTCCATCACGTCGCAGACCTCCTTTCTCATCGCCTTGTCTTGCAGCGAACCGCGCTGAACCACTCGGCACTGACCGGCCTTGAAATCCAGCGCGTGATTCATTTCGGCATCGCCATTGACGACCACGTTCGGGTTGTGCGTTACCGTGATGATCTGCCGGCGTTGCTTGTTCGCTCGAATCTGCTGGACGACTAGGTTGTAAATGAGATGATTGTCCAGGTCATCTTCCGGTTGATCCAGTACGACAGGCTCGTTTCCATGCGCCAATAGAAAGGCAAGCATCGCGGCGGCCCGTTGACCGGCCGAGGCCCGGTTGATTGGCGTGAAATCCTTGCCATCTCCCTTCGGGCTGTATTCGACCTGCAGCGTGTCCTCAGGGAACCAAGTCATCAGGTGATCGAGGAACTCCGGGCGATCGCTGCACCGCTTCTCCAGGTAGTTCTTAAAGTGACCACCAAAGTGGTTCTTGTTCACGCCCCCACACGTCTCGGTCAACTGCGTCTTGACTCGATCCAGGCGCCGCTCGAATTCTGCCGCGCTTCCATCCGCGGGAAGCTTCTTGAGCAACGTCGCAACGATCCCGCCCTGTGGCTCGTCAATGCCGCCCACCAGAATGTCATCTTCGAAACGATCATCTGGCACCTCGATGACATCCCGGAAGCTTCGCCGCAGCGCCCCCACGTCTCGTCCATAGGGTTCGAGCGTGATGCGGACATAGGGATTGCTGGTCAGCGCCGTTCTCAAGAAAGCGTCTCGTGCGGCGCTGAGTTCGGCTCGCTTTTCTTTCAGCTTCGAGAGGCTTTCGTCTGCCTGAGCTGTAAGTGCGACCCGTTGCTTTTCGAGGGCGTCCAGTCTCGCCATGTCCCCTTCGAGGCGCTGACGATCCTGCACCAGCTTGCCATATTCACTGGGGTCGTTCACGCCCTGGGATTTCAGAGCGGCCACCAGGTCGGTGTAACGCTCCTTGGCTGCTTTCAGATCGCTTTCCCAAGCCGACTGAGCCAGAGCCTCCCGCTCGCTGTCGGTCAGCGCGCGCACTGTCTTGGCCTTGGCGGACAGGTCGGCGATGACCTGGGCAACCTGCTGACGCAATCGCTGGATGGAAGCCAGTGCTGCCGCGTCGGCCGGCGTCGCTGAGTCGAACAAGCCGGGCGGCAGATCCTCCATCACGATCTCGGCGGCCACGGTTTCCAACTGATCCGTGACCTTATCCACCAGCTCGAACTGGCGCTTCACCTCGCGCTCCTGCCGGGTCTTGCGCTGGTAGGTCTTCAGTACGTCCGCATGGTGTTCCTTCTCGAACCGCTCCAGCTTGCGCCGTACATCTTCGAGCTGTACGACCAGCGCACCACGAGTGGCGAGCTTCCCCGCCAGATCACGCTGATTTGCACGCAGGGCCAGGTATCGGCGCTGCTCTTCTTCGATGGCAACCCTGAATGACGCAGCCCCTACGGCCTGATCGATCAGGCCCAGCAGGGACTGGCTGCGCTCGCTGGCCAAGCTGGAAATCTGTCCCTGGCTGAACAGGCGCAGCGGAAAACGCTCTGTGGTAATCGCCTGACTGGCAGACGCCTTCCACCCGTCCCGCGTTTCCTCCTCGACGTTCACACCACGATCAATCTGCCCCCAGGTTAGGCGATAGCGCACGCCATCCCGCTTCAATGTGAGCTTGATCTTGGTGGACTTGCCGTCCTGGTTCCAGCCGCCGCTGTCCTCCCGCGATTTTGGAGTGCGATCGAACTCCGCAAACGTTCGGGCTGCGACATCCAGTTCGCTCAGCGCCTTCAACTCCGCTTCGCGGCGATAAACTTTGCGAATCAGATGGATCACTGTGGACTTGCCCGTCCCACGTCCTCCGATGAGCGCGTTGAACCAGGGGCTGAATCGGAATACCTCGGGTGCTTTCCGTCCCATGAAGCGCGCGTCCGATACTTCGATCGACTCGATGAAATGCTCCGGTGTGCCGAATGGCTGAAAAGGGGTGGTATCGTCCGAGCGGCGGATCGAAATGCCGTTTCCGTCCAGCAACGCGTAATAGAGACCCTCACGGCATGGCCGTTCCATCTTCACCCAGGTGAAGTGCGAGCCTGGAAAGCGTCCACCTGGCGATCCGTCGGGATGGTGCGAGTCCGAGCCGAGCACTTCCGCCCACGCGAGCTTTCGGTCTTGGTAGCAAACCGGTTTCGGTGCAGCCGGATCGCTGATCTCGATGGCAAACAGGGTGGGACAGTCCAGCAGTGGCACCAACGTATTGCCCGAAAGTTCCTTAAATGCACCCGAATGCCAGTCGGCGTGCGCCAGGATCGGAATACCTTTCGCGTTTGCGATGGCCTCAACGACCTCAATGGTGGAGCAGTTTGCGGCTACGGAGCTTTCTCCCGCCGCCCCGTTGTACTTGACCGCACCGAGCAGCTTCGCGATATCCGTTCCAGTGCAGCTTGGATCGAAAATCGCGAGCACATGAACTCCGCCGTTCGCCGTGAGCTCGACCCCGGGGAACAGATACAGCTTGCGGAACTGCGGATGATTCTCCGCCTCCAGCTCGGCAAGCGCCTGTTTCAGCGGTTCGATCCACTCGCCGCTGTTGTGGTCCGTCACGGCCACGCAATCAATTTCCGCACGCATGTAGCCGAGCAGCCAGTCTTTCGGCGACATCTGCCGGAGCTTTGCCTGATCCGGGCCTTTACCGAAATCTGTCGACGCAGGCGTGTGCGTATGAAAGTCGAACTTCCACCAGCCCGATCCGGGATAGGGCCAGTTGCGGGACGCGGGCGCGGTCATCGGGCGCTCCTCGAGCGCGCTTCGCGGGCCGCGCGCCTGACTTTATTGGTGTAGTGCAGCTTGTTCCAGCGGTTACCGTCGAAGCTGTTACCGCCGGCGAAGTCCTGTGTGACTTCGTCCCAGCCCCAGAACCAGGGGAAGTCCTCTTTGGAGCGCTCCGGCTCCTTGCCGCGATCTTTATCCCACTTGATGCGGGGCGGCGTGCGCAAGATGCAGGCATTCCTCGCGCGGGCGCCAAAGGGGCGTGCGGTCATGAAAGGGCGGATGTTCAGGCGAACGCCGTCATTGATGTCGGGCTCCCAGCCGATGGCCTGCTCGCTGAGTGGTTTCCAGCGCACAAATAGGTCATAGGGCGGCTCACCGACCAGGATCTTTTCCAGCTCGCTTTTCAAATGTGCTGCCGCAGCGAGACGCGCGTCGGCGCCTTCTACCTCAGCAGCGCTATCACGGCGTTGCACATCGATCCAATCGCCGAGATAGGTGTGGGTGAGCTTTTCCAGCAGGCGCCTGCCTTCGCCGTTGCCGGCGGCGAGTCTGTGGTACTCGACCAGCACGTTGAAACCGTCGCGACGGCCGTCCCAGATATGCCAGACGAAGGGGCGCTGATGGAACAGCGCGCAGTGCTGCTCGAAGAACTTGTCGAGCAACCAGTCGTCCAGCGTGGATTCCGCCGCTCCCACCTCAGCGAGCATGTTGACCAGCTTCGCGGCGGACCATTCGCTGCCGTAGGCATCCTGGAGCAGGGCGACAAGGCGCTCGGTGGCGCCGGGTTCGCCCTTGAGGGCAGTCAACGGAACGATGCCGTCTTCGTCCGCATGCGACTCCAGGCCATCAGCACCGAGCGCTGGACAATCTGGAAAGCTGGAGCCGGTCTGGCGGGGCCAGCAGTAGCCGACGAGACGAGCGACGGCGACGTGCAGCGGTGATTCAGAACCCTTCGGGTGGCCGTTGAAAATCCACTGCGTTGGATCGCCTGAGTACGGCGCTGGCAAACCAGCAACATGCCTCTCAGTAGCAAGCTGCCGCCACTTTGAAATCTCAAATGGAACCTTGAGTAGCGTATGCTCAGTGACACTCAATGACGAATCAGATTTTCTCAGCAATTCGATGTATTCTGGAGAGCTAACACATGCATAGATGGCCGCAAGATCTTCTCGTTTTTTGCTCGGAATCACAGCTGCGATTGTGTTGTCGAATAGCTCGCCGAGATAATAATTGCAGAAGAGATTTCTGGTAACATTGATTGCGACCCCCCGTTTGCCCCAGGCTTCTCCACCCGACTTCCATCCACCGAGACGCCCCTCCGCTTTTAACGCCTGAGCGTGGCGATAGTACCGGCCAGAACCATCCTCCCAATGTAACAAGTAGGAGCAGCCGCCGACGAAGCCAGTCTTTGACCCAGCAGATTGGAGCCAACGCCAATCATTCGAAATGGATGGCATTTCCCAGAAGACGTAGACAAATTGGGCATCATCGCTCGTGCACAATCCTTGAAACGCGTTGCAGACCGATGAGAGTAGTTCGGCATGATTGTGTTCTGAAAGCGTGATACGGAAGTCTGGATTTGAAAGCTGTGTCGATTGCTTTGTGGTGACTGGCGGCCTTTCGCGCAACGCCATCGCCTTGCTGGCCGGCGCATTGCAGGCGCTCACATCCGTCCCCGCAAACGCCCCCCCTTCTCTCACCTTCCGCTTCGTCAGCGCGAGTAGCGCAACATTAACCACCTCTCCCGTGATCGTCTCGAAAGCCCGTGGCCCCAGCCTTGCCACGTTATTCCACTGAATCTCCTCGAGAAATCGCTTACGCAGATGCTTATAGGTACCGAGAAACAGCCAGTTCTGAGGCGTCACCAGCGCTGCGCTTCCGCTTTCCTCGCAGAACGCTAGACAGCGCTCGACGAAGCACGTAGCGAGATCGGCCTTTGCCGCGGGATGAATGTGTCCGCAGTACTCCTTGAGTACATCCTCCTGTTTTCCGCGCCCGAGGTATGGCACGTTAGTAGCGACCAGCGTGAACCGTTGTGCAAGAATCTGTGCCGCCTTGGCGAGCCCCTGCGCCGCCACGGCCATCTCCGACAGTTCCGCGTTGTCGGACCTGGCCAGCACCTTGGCGAGCAGCGGTTCCAGCTCGGCGAAGCCCGCTTCGATGAGATCTCCCTCCGCCCGCGGCTGGATCAGGCTGCCCAGCACCGGCGCCCTGGCGAACAGTTCGTACAGCCGCTCGAAGCCGCGCCGCGTGGCATCGGAGAACAGGTTTTCCTGCTTAATGCCGAGGAGGTCGGCGTCCGGCGCCGCCACGGGGAGTTCCATCGCCACACGCTCGGCAAGGTTCAGCCATTCTTCCCTGGATACGCCCAGCGACAGGCCGGAACAGGCCAAATGCAGCGCCGGCAGATTGCGGTAGCCCACGCGCTTCCACGCGGCGAGCCCGAGATTGAAGGCGGCGATCTGGGTGCAGCGCGGATCGAGCTCCAATCCGTAAAGGTTGTCGCGCAGCACGGCCTCTATGGCAGCGTCCGGTCGCAAGCCTTCTTCTTGTGCGCGTAGGGCGGCGAGGATGGGCAGCGCGAACACAAGAAAGTGGCCGCTGCCCATGCAGGGGTCGATTAGGGTGATGTCCTTCGCAGCCTTCGGCCAACCGTCGAAGATAGCGGCCGCAGGGCGCCAGGGCTTACCTTCTTCGCGGACGAACCGCAGGTAAGTCCACTCGATCTCGCCGACCGCACAGGCGGCGCGCAGATCCGCCTCCGTCGCCGCGTTCGCTGCCAGCTCGGAGCGGGCGGACAGCACCTTGCCTGCCCACCACGCGCCCAGCGTGTTGTGGAGCAGGAACCAGACCATGTAATCCTCGGTGAAAAGTTGCGTCTTTGCCGGCAGTTCGTCCGCGCCTGCCTTGCCGCCGGAACGAAGAGCGGCATCGACTTCCATTTTCTTGTCCGCCTGCCAGTACTGGTAGACCCACCCCAGGCTGTCGTCGGCGGTGAAAACGTCGTGCGGCAGTTCCTTGAGCAGGTCGTCGAGCCGCGAGCGGGTTTCCGGCGGGAGCTGGACTTCCAGCACCGGATCGTCGGCACGGAAGATCTGCGGCAGCATGGTCTGGGCGTAGCGGCTGGCGAGCGCCAGCCAGTCTTCGCTCCGTTCCCGCGCCAGTTCCTGGCATTCGGCCAGGCTAATCGCCACGGCGCTGTCCGGCTCAATCAGCAGATCGTTTTCGGCCAGGAAGCGGGCGAACAGCATCCGGTGCCAGTGCTCGTAGGCCATCTCGCCAGTCAGCCGGCCGATGGCCTGCGTGCCGGAGCTGCTGTTGCGCAGATCGCCCACCTGCCGGCCGTGCGCACGCAGGGCATTGCGGAGATTCGCCAGCTCCGGCGACAGGTGGGGCGGCGCCTTGGCATGGCCGACGCCGAGCCGCTCCAGCGCCTTGGCCGCACCTTCCTCCGCCACCCGCCGGGCTTCGCGCACGGTGTTTTCGAGATGGCGACGCCGTTCGCGACTGAGTGTCGTGGTCATTGTGCCCTTCTCAGCTCAGCAGCACAGGGCCGTTCTTGAGTCGGGCCGCGATTGTTTCGCGCTGGCGTGTCAGCCATGCATCCAATTCAGGCTCGCTCCTGAGCGTGGCACGTTCAAGAGCTACGGGTTGCACCTTGGGCTCCAGCATGCGTGCGGCACGCTCGATAGCCTGAGTGACACGCGTGGGAATGGCATCGCATTCGGCGCGCAATGCGGCGAGATTGCGGCGGTCAAGAACCGCGAGTAGATGCTCATCGGTGGAAATATCCGTATCAGCGGGCTGGTTCAGGCCCACATCCCGAAGAATGGCGGCGCGATCCGCAGGCGGCAGACCATTCCAGAGATCGTTGGCTCCAAGGGAGGCAACAGCGGAAGCGTAAGCGTTTCGATAGGCGGCATTGGCTTCCGTGACCGCTTCACGCAGGAGCTTGGCGAGCTGCTGGCGCAGCGGTGCGACGGGATCTACGGGTTCCAGCAGCAGGCGCTGCTCCCGAATGGCCGTAATCTGGCCTTGCACCGCTTCGGCAGCAGGCAGGTCACGCGCATGTTGGGCGAGCCTTTCCAGGAGTACCCAGGCGGATTTTCGCGCCGTCGCAACCTGCGCGGCCGTACGCCATACCTGGATCTGGCCTTCAAGAACATCTGCCCGTTCCTTCAAGGCGGACAGCTGCTCGTTTCCGGCCAGTCTGCGAAGATCATCGACGTCCGTGATCAAAGGCACTGGCGGCAGCGGCGCCTTGCCGCCGGCCGCCTGGGCGAGGTCGAAGATCGTCTGCAGGAATTCGCGGGCCTTCGCACCTTCTTCGCCGCTCTTGCAGGTCAGGCCGGCGGCCTGGAACAGCTTGCGCAGGCGCAAGCGGTCAGGCACGGTCAGGGTGATCGCCTCGCTGCGGAACTCGGACTTGGCGATCTTGTTCTGGTCGAGCTGTCCCAGCGGCACAGGAGCGCCGTTGAGCGTGGCCGTCATGTGCTGGCTTCGATGCAGCGCGATCAGCGCCGCATCGATCGCATCCTGCGGCCACCCGTAAGGGCTGGCTCGCAGCGCCTTGCGTACTTCGGTACCGTTTCGGCCCGCGCCGATGGTGGCGAGCACCTGCTGGCAGACCGCGTGCTTTTCCGTGGCGTCAGTGTGCCCGACGGGTTGGAACGGGTGGTCCGCGCCGTCGCGCGCACGCTTGATGACAGCCTCCCAGGCGGCGGAATCAGCCTCTTTGTAGCGGGGAAACAGACGCACCAGCGAATCATTCGCTGCGGCGCGGAGCTTGTCTTCTACTCCAGCCAGCAGCACTTCACCACCACCGCCCTGATAGACCTTCGCATTCGCGACAATTTCGTGCACCAGACGGTCGCGTTCGTCCTCTGCGCGGCTGCGACGGCTTTCCATTCCCTGGCGGGCATCGCGGCCTTCGTCGGTGCTGGGACTACCTTTGGCGTCGAGGGTTTGGCGAGCGGCTTCCGCCTCGATCAACGCGCGCTTGAGATCGCCGGCCGCCTGTTGGCCGATGAAGACGTGGATGACCGGGCTATCGGTGCCGGCGGCGCGGGCGGCTTGCTCCACCTCCTTCTGAGAGCAGGACCAGCCGTCGCGAATCCAGACCGGGATCCCATTCCCATCCACCGGAGGCGGCGTCTGTTCGCGATGGACGAGGAACTGACGCAGTTCCTTGGCCGCACCTTGGGTGAGACGCTGCGCGCGGATGATGCGGTCGGCCTCGCCGTACAGAAGCTGATCCTGCAGGAACTTAAGATTGGCCGGGTCGCCGCCGAGCCTGGATTGGCGGGTGCGAAACTCGCGATCCCATTCCGCGCCTTCGCGAGTCTGGAGCCGGTATTCCTCGGCGACCTGCATGAGCACACCGATGTCGGTCAGCTTCCTGAGCGTAGAATCGACCTCGCTGCGCAGCTTGCCGTTGTCGGCCGCCAGATCACGGACCAGCAGATCCGCCAGGTGATCTTTATGGGCACGCACACCCACATCTGCGCCGCCTTCGCGTTTGAGCTTGCCGATCAGGAACACGAGCCCGCACAAGCGGCGGGCAAGTTCGCCTTCGGTCTTGCCGACCTGGAGAATCCGCTCGTTGATCTCGCGGAGCAGTACGCCGGTGTTGACCATTTCCGGCGCAAGCGCATCGTAAAGATCATCCGCTGGCACAACACTGGTCACGGGCTGATCCGAAAGCCGTGCCACAGCGTCATGGATGATGCGCAGTTGCGAACGCAACTGGCTCTGTGCTCCGGCAGCGTCGATCTGCCGGAAGCAGTGTTCCCAGAATCGCCGACGCACAGGTAGGAGCGGATAGTCGTCGACAATGACGCGGCGATCTTCGCCGACCTCCCCGATGCGGGTTCCCTGGAGCTCGCGTGAGACTTCACCCGCATGAGTATCGAGCAGACCGCGGACGGCCCCAATCATCGCGGGTTTCTTCTGCAGAAGCACCTTGCGAGTGACGGTCTCCACTTCCGCATCGGACAGCGGCACTCGGATGGTAAAGCGGTCCATCAACTTCTGAAGCAGGGGCACGTCGGTGAGCGCGCTCTGACCCGCACACACCACGATGACGTGACTGTCGAGCTGCTTCGAGACCGCCTCCGCAACCTCCGTGACCAGGACCGAGCGATCGTTCGATTCGCCGATGTACTGTTGCGCCTCGTCCAGTACGAGCAGGGTGCAAGGCAGACGGCCGTCCCGGCCCGCGAGCATCAGGGCTTCCTTTGCGGTCGCCAGGAACTGAGCGGTAGTGATGTCGCTGGTTTGCGGAGGGAACTGCGCCTTGATCTGCTGCTTGGCCTGGGCTTCGTCCGCAGCAAAGCCGGGGTCGCAGGCCAGAATCGCCCGCATCAGCGGGCCACTGACATAGAGATTGTTCAACTCGCGGTCGAAATTGCGGCCAGCGGCCTCTAGATTGCGCTTCACCTGATCGAAATAATCATTGCTCTTGAGCCAGAGGCAGAACCGCGCCTGCGGATACATTTCCGGAAGGCCGACGGCTTTCAGCAGCACGCCCAAGATCGTGAGACGCACCGTTTCGGTGGTGCCGCTCGGCAGCGAGCCTGCGGCGGCCACCAGACCGCCCGCCCGCTTGCCGGCGGTATCCAGCTCGCGCAGGAGGGCACGTAGTTCCTCGGGCATCTCGGGCACCAGGCTGCGCGCCGTGGCGCCATCCGGAAAAACGGTGTCTTTCCACAAATGGCAGAGCATCTTGAGCAGATGCGACTTTCCGCTGCCGAAGAAGCCGCTGACCCAGGCGCCGCGCTGACTCGTGCGGCCGAGATTATCGAGGTAGGAGCGGATGATCTTCTGCACGCCATCGGCATACTGTCCTTCGCAGACGAAGGTGCTTAATTCACCGTGCAACTCCTCCAGCGCCAACCCCTCCTCGTCGGAGATGCGGGCTTGCCCCTGATTGACCAGCGGATGGCTGGCCGGGTCGCGCTGCAGGATGTCCTTGATCTTCATTGGGCCCCCTTCGTCAATCGTTCT
>JAJZJJ010000051.1 GCA_021810175.1 Acidobacteriota bacterium
AACGCCGCGCGCCGCGCCGGTCACAACAGCAATCTGAGAGTCGAGTGGTTTCATCCTGTCACCTTCGATGCCGGCTGCACCGGCTTCCGTTCCGCCGAATAAAAAAGAGCGCCGCGGCTATCCGCGGCGCTCTCGCTGTCTGGCGCTGGCCTATTCCGGCTTATAGCTGCCCTGGCCCCAGTGGAACGAAACCTCAGGCCGGCACGTTGGATTCGGCGCAGGCCCTTTCTTCGTCGGATCCAGCGTGGGCGCCTGCACCACCCCGTCGAACCGCACTTCCGTCTCCCCATTGGGGTGCCCGTCGACCGCCGGCAGCAGCGCAAAAATCGTCTTCCCCTGCGGGCTGGTCATCGAGTTTAGATGGTGAATGCGTCCATAGGTAATGCTCGTCAGCTTCAGCGTCGCGCTGGCCGGGAATCCGCTGCCGTCCACCAGCACCATCTCCGCGTCCTTCATCCCCAGAATCACCTGCAGCTTGCATCCCTGGCTGGCGTCTTCTATCGGGAAGGGAACCGCCATCGTCGCTGCGCCTCGGCGCGCCTGGGTTTGCGACAGCAGCGCTACCCGAACCGGTTCTCCGGGCGCGGCAACCGTCCTGATGACGATTGGCTGGTTCGTCTTCATCGTCCCGGCGCAGCTGGGCGCCGGCGGCACGCCAGTCTGTTCGTTGACGTGCGGCGCCGGTGCGGATAGCGACGGAGCCTGAATCGCCGTTCCGGCCGCCGCTCCCCCGGCTCCTGCCACGGTATCCATGCACACGGCCATCCCTTTAGCGTTAAAACCGATCCCGCCCATCACCGGTTTAGCTGCCAGGTTCAGCGGCCAGCGCAGCAACTCCAGCTTGTCCGTGGAGGCGAAGCCCGATCCGGAAATCTCATAGCTCACCTGCGTCTCGCCGTTCGCCAGTTTCGTCTTCCCCGTCTCCACCAGCTTGATCGACAATCCCGGCGTCGACATTGGCGCCCCCCACCGCGCCTCAATCTGCGCCAGTCGCAGCGCTGTGGCAATCGCCTGCTGATGGCGTCGCGCCGCTATCTCCTGCGGCGTCGGCGTCGTCGGTTCGGGCGGCAGATTCTGCAATCTCAGGCTCGGCGCCTGCGTCGGCGCCGAGGATGCCGGCGCGGACTGTCCCGCCGCGGTAAGACACATGGCAGCCGCGAAACCGCAGGCCACAGCAATCGTTCTGAAAACCATACGACTGAGGATATTCCAAAATCGCGACGCTGGCGATTTCTCCAGGTGACGGATCGGCCCCCCTGGCGATCTAATGGATGCCATGCGATGGGCGCGCCTGTTCCTTCTGGCCGTGCTGGGAGCTTCTCTGGCTCTGGGCATCCCCATTCCCGGCATCGGCCTCCCCCAGTCCGCTTTCGCCCGCCAGCTCGGCGGCAAGCGCCTCATTCTCAAGGACGGCTCCTACCAGATCGTCGCCAAATACCAGATCATCGGCAACCGCGTCCGCTTCCTCAGCGCCGAGCGCGACGACTGGGAAGAGATCCCCTATTCCCTCGTCGACTGGCCGGCCACCAACAAATGGAATCAGGAACATCGGTTAGGCGCAAAAACCGCTCCCTCCGCCCCTGAAAACGCCGGCGAGCGCGAAGCCGCCGCTATCGACAGGCAGGTTGCTGCCGCACGCCTCCAGGAGAAGCAGGAGCAGCCCACCGTTGCCCCTGGCCTCCAGCTCCCCAATCTCAACGGCGTCTGGGTCCTCGATAACTTCCGCGACATCCCGGAGCTGGTCGAACTGCACCAGAGTGCCGGAGACGTCAACCAGGGCGGCCGCCACAACGTCCTCCTCGCGGCCATCGCTTCGTTTCGCGGCGCTGACACCCCCATCCGCATCAATGGCCAGGCGTCGAGAGTCCATCTCCACGTGAACGATCCCCAAATCTACGTCAGCCTCACCAATCCCAAAGAAAACGTCGAGGTGGAATCAGCCATGGTGGTCAACATCCACCACCGGGCCGCCCCCGGCCACAGCAAAGATCGCCATCGTAAGCACCGCCGCCGCAAACCCCGCCACCACAAACAGCAGCCGCCGAAGAGCACCAACTTCAGCTCCCCCAACAGCCACTATGTAATCGTGCGCGTGCAGGTCGTTCCTGGCGAGCGCGTCATCGGGGCGCTCCGCCTGCGCCGCGTCGGCGTCCCCGCCCAATCCGAAGACATCATTCCCACCAAAGACGTGGTCCTTCCCGGCGCCTTCTGGATGAAGATCGTCCCTCAGCGGCCCCTCACCGTCGGCGAATACGCGCTGATGGAGATTCCCAGCCCCGGCAAGGTCAACCTCGATGTATGGGATTTCGCCGTCTCGCCCAGCTCCCCGGAAAACAAAAACCCCATCTCCCCAATTCAGCCCACCCAATAGAAAACGGCGGAGTCTCCTCCGCCGTTGTTCCTCAGCTCACCACAATGTTTCCGGCTTAGGCGCGGCTCAGGTAGGCGCCCTCGGCCGTGTCCACCCGAATCTTCTCGCCCTCGTTGATAAACGGGGGCACCTGCACCACCAGCCCCGTCTCCAGCTTCGCCGGCTTGGTCACCGACGACGCCGTTGCCGATTTCAGCCCCGGCTCCGTCTCCACCACCGTCAGCTCCACCGTCTGCGGCAGCTCGATGCCCACCGCCACGCCGTCGAAGAACGACACCTGAATCTGCAGATTCGCAATCAGGTAGTCCACCGCGTCGCCCAGTGTGTCCCGCTTCAGGTGCGTCTGCTCGTAGTTCTCCGTGTTCATGAAGTAGTAGTCGTCCCCGTCGTTGTACAGGAATTCCATGGCGATCTCGTCCACGATGACGCGCTCGATGGGGTCGGGCGAGCGAAAACGGTGCTCGAACATCGCTCCGGTGCGCAGGTTGCGCAGTTTGGCCTGGATAAATGCGCGCAGGTTGCCGGGCGTGCGGTGCTCGACCGAAAAGACCGCGTGCAGCTCGTTGTTGTGCTTGATGATCATGCCCGGGCGCAGCTGGGTGGCGGGAATCGCCATAAGGATAGGCTCCTTGCAGAAAATGGATGCGGAATCTGGCGGCGGATCGCGCCGCGCGGCCAACCTCAAGGGTGGCCCGCGCAAAACATACTCCGGCAGTATCGATTTTATCCCAGCGACTCTTTCAGCCCCGTCGCCGCCTACTTCCGCCGCAGCAGCCGCCGGAAAAAGTGACCAATCCTCCGGAAGATTCCTCGATGCCGCCGACCGTCCGGCTCCTCCGCCCGAACCGCCTTCCGCCGGGCCGCCGCCTCAGCCTTCGTCGCCCGCGGAGCAGCCGCCGGCAGCGCCTCCGGATGCCGCCCGCTGTACGCCAGCGGCGCTTCCACCTCGGTCTGCGTCCGCCCGATCGGCTCAGGCTTCTCCGAGGCAGGCCCCGGCGGCTTCCGCAAGCCTTCGCTCTCCGCCAGCGGGAACGGATTCTCCTTCTCCGCCACGCTCTCGCCCGGCTGCGCCGCCTTTCTGCCCGTCACACCCGCCTTTGCCACCGACACGTTCGGCGGACATCCGCACGGCTCCTGCTCGTTGTCCACCACCTCGTTCAGGCTGCCATGCTCGAACAGCACCCGCTGGTTCGCCTGCACCCGATACGCTCCGCCGCTGAACAGGCTCGTCGCCAGCACATACGGCGCATTCTTCCCGTGATTCGCCAGGCACGTGTCGCCCTGCTGGTTCACCCGCAGGCTCACATCGGCCCGCCCCGGCGGCGAAATCAGGATGCGCAGATCCGGCGTCAGAATCACATCCGAGTAGCGGCCCGTCTTGTAGCGCGCCTCAAAAGCACCCCGGTCGACCGACATCATCAGCCCGCCATCCCGGATCGACTTGTCCGTCGAAAGCTGCAGCTTCGTCGAGGCGCAGACATCCACGCTGCCTCCGCGCGTCAGCTCCACATGTGCCGTCTTATCGCCCGCTCGGATCGAACCGTCGTCGCCGATCGTCGCCCGCCCGTTCGCCACCGACAGCGATCCCGACAGCGACACTCCCTCGATGGGAACCGTGGCGATCGAAGGCTGCACGCCCGCCGTCGAAGACTGCGCCGCCGCCACGGCAGCTCCCGCGGCCACCACCAGCGGCACGAAGTACAAAAACCTCACTACAGCTCCAGAAAATTCCTGATCAGCCGCTTGCCGTCGTTCGTCAGCACGCTCTCCGGATGGAACTGCACTCCCTCCACCTTCAGCGTGCGATGCCGCAGCCCCATGATCGTCCCATCCGCCGTCCGCGCTGAGATTTCCAGCTCCTCCGGCAGTCCTTCCTCCTGCACGATCAGCGAGTGATATCGCGTGCAGGTCATCGGCGACGGAATCCCGGTAAAGATCGTCCGGCCGTCATGCTGCACCGGACTCGTCTTGCCGTGCATCAGCTTCGGCGCGCGCACCACCTGCCCGCCAAACGCCGCTCCAATCGCCTGATGCCCCAGGCATACCCCCAGGATCGGCGTCCTGCCCGCCATCCGCCGCACCAGCTCCATCGAAATGCCGGCTTCCTGCGGCGTGCACGGCCCCGGCGAAATCACAATCCGCTCCGGCGCCAGCGCTTCCACCTCATCCACCGTCAGCTCATCGTTGCGGCGCACTTCGACGTCCGCCCCCAGCTCACCCATGTACTGCACCAGGTTAAAGGTGAACGAATCGTAGTTGTCCAGCACAAAGACCATGTGTCCTCAGTGTAGCCTTCGCAATCCAGCCGCCGCCAGCGCCTACTCGCCCCGTGCCCGCTCGATCGCCCGCACCACGGCCTTCGCCTTGTTCAGGCTCTCCTCGTATTCCTTCTCCGGAACCGAGTCCGCCACAATCCCCGCTCCTGCCTGGATGTACCCCTGCCGCCCTTCCATCAGCAGCGTCCGGATCGCGATGCACGACGTCAGATTCCCCGAGTAATCCGCGAACAGCACCGACCCGCCGTAGATGCCCCGCCGCGTCGGCTCCAGCTCCTCGATAATCTCCATCGCGCGAATCTTCGGAGCGCCGCTCAGCGTTCCCGCCGGGAAGCATGACCGCAGCGCATCCACCGCCGTCAGCTCCGGCCGCAGCTGGCCTTCCACCGAGCTCACCAGGTGCATCACATGCGAGTACCGCTCCACGAACATCAGATCTGTCACCTTCACAGTTCCGTATTCGCTCACCCGTCCCACATCGTTGCGCCCCAGATCCACCAGCATCACATGCTCGGCCACTTCCTTCTCGTCGGCCAGCATCTCCCGCTCCGCTTCCAGATCCGTTGCCTCCGTCGCGCCCCGCGGCCGCGTGCCCGCAATCGGCCGGTACTCCACCTTCCGGCCCTCCACCCGCACCAGCAGCTCCGGCGACGACCCCACAATGTGCGTCGTCTCCTCCTTGCCCTTCTTCGCCCCCGGCTTCTTCCGCCCAAAGCGCAGAAAGTACATGTACGGTGACGGGTTCACGATCCGCAGCGCCCGGTACACCGAAAACGGATCCACCCCAGGCTCCATATTCAGCCGCTGCGACAGCACCACCTGAAAAATGTCTCCGGCCGCGATGTACTCCTTGGCCTGCTCCACCGCCTTCATGAACGCCGCCTTCTTCGTCGGCGACGTCACCCGTAGTTTGCCCACCGGCTTCCGCGTCGGCAGCTTCGGCAGCGGCTGCGCCAGCCGCCTCTCCAGCCGGTTCAGCCGCTTCAGTGCATCTTCATACGCCGCCTGCGGCTTCTGCCGCCGCAGATCCGCCGTCACCACCAGCAGAATCTCCTTCTTCACATGGTCGAAGGCCAGCACCTCGTCGAAGAACATCAGGCAAGCATCCGGCAGCTCCAGATCGTCCACCGTGTCTTCCGGCAGCCGCTCAATCTGCCGCACCACGTCGTAGGACAGGAACCCCACCGCGCCCGCCGTAAACTGCGGCAGCCCCGCGATTCGCGCCGGCTGATGCCCCGTCAGCGCCTCCCGCAGCAGCGCGAAAACGTCGCCCGTCACCCGCCGCGTCCGCCCGTGCTCCGTGATCTCAATCTCCTGCCCATAGGAGACGATCCGCCGGCTTGGCCGAATCCCGATGTATGTGTACCGCCCCAGCCGTTCGCCGCCCTCCACCGACTCCAGCAGAAAGCACTCCGGCTCCGCCGCCGCCACCCGCAGAAACGCCGACACCGGCGTCTCCAGATCCGCCGTCAGCGTCCGGTACAGCGGCACCAGCGTATGCGCCTTCGCCAGCCGCAGAAACTCCGCGCGCTCCGGCAGGGAAACCTTCTGTGCGCCGGAACGCTTTCCGGCCACTTTTTTCTTCAGGGTCGTCATCGTGTTCATAGTACCGTGACGCGAGAACAACGGCAGCTTCAGGGAAGGGTCAGCAGCCGAATCGGTGCGCACGTGGCGTAGCGGGCAAAATCCCCGTCGCTGGTGAAGATGGTCCACTGCCGCCTCAGAGCGACCCCACAGAGAAGAAAGTCCACCGCGCTGCCCGCAATGCCCTCGGCCCGGCAGCGGTTGCTCAGGCGCGCGGCTTCCTCATAGTCCTCGACAGAGAGCGAAATGTCTGGGAACGCCCGCAGGGACCGCCGCAAACGCTCGTACTGCCCCGGCTCCCGAATCCCGCTCAGCAATTCCTGCCGAATCGCGCCAGGCAGAGCGACCATGCCGTCGCCGATGAGCTGTTCCAGCGCCCCGCGCAGCTTTTGCTCTCGCGGATTCAGTCTGTCTCCGCTCCGCCGCAGCGCCAGCGACCAGATCGGAGTATCCACAAGGACCATCATGCCCGCCGGGATTTGCGCTCGGCCTTGTAGTCGTATTTCGGATCGTATTCGATGGTTCCGAACAGGCGGATGACATCCTTTTGCCGGTGTCGCCGGACGTACTCGTCCAGCGCGGCAGTCACGGCTGCCTTCTTCGACCGATGGCCTCCCAGCGCGCGGGCTTCCTCGATCAGCTTGTCGTCCAGCGCAAGATTGGTCGGCATTCGGATTCCTCCCATTGTGTAGCGCTTTACACATTATAGTGCGAAGCACACCGTCCCCAGCCCAGCCCGCCGCGGCTCCGCGCATCCCTCCGGTAAACTGGTCTATGGACTCGGATTGCAACCCATGACTCTGCTGAAAGCCGTGCGCGGCACGCGCGATCTTCTCCCGCCCGAAACCGATCTGTGGAATCACGTCGAGGCCACCGCCCGCCGCGTCTTCGCCCGCTACAACTTCGGCGAAATCCGCACCCCCGTCTTCGAGGACACCCAGCTCTTCGCCCGCGGCGTCGGCGAGGAAACCGACATCGTCTCCAAGGAGATGTACACCTGGGAGGACAAAACCCTTACTCCCCTCAAGACACCCGGTCGCGAAGCCACTTTGAGCAAAGTAGACATTGAGGGCCGCCGGAGCAACGTCCCGCAGTCCCTGACCCTCCGCCCCGAGAACACCGCTGGCGTCGTCCGCGCCTACATCGAGCACAAGCTCGGTGAAACCGGCCTCCTCCAGAAGCTCTATTACATCGGCCCCCAGTTCCGCCGCGAGCGCCCCCAGAAAGGCCGCTACCGCCAGTTCTGGCAGATTGGCGCGGAGGTCATCGGCCCTCCCAGCGCCGGCTCCGAATCCCCCCTCCGCGACGCCGAAGTCCTCGAAATGCTCGCCAGCTTCCTCAACGAGCTGGGCATCTCCGGCTGGACCCTCGTCGTCAACTCCGTCGGCTCGGCCACGGACCGCCCCCGCTACATCGCCGCCCTGCGCGAAGCTCTCCAGGACAAGGCCCCACACATGTGCGCCGACTGCCAGCGCCGCGCCGAGACCAATCCCCTCCGCGTCCTCGACTGCAAAGTCCCCGAGGACCAGCCCATCATTGAAGCCCTGCCGAAGATCGCCGACTATCTCGACGACGCCTCCCGCGCCCACTTCGCCCAGGTCCTCGCCGCGCTCGATGCCTGCGGCGTCCCCTATCAGGTCAGCCCCCGCCTCGTTCGCGGACTCGACTACTACACCCGCACCACCTTCGAGTTCACCCACGGCGGCCTCGGCGCACAAAACGCCCTCCTCGGCGGCGGCCGCTACGACGGCCTCTCCGAAATGCTCGGCGGACCCAAAGCCCCCGGCATCGGCTTCGCCATAGGCCTCGACCGCCTCATCCTCACTCTCCAGGCCCAGGCGGAAGCCGCGCCCGAAAAACCCGCGCCGCTCCTCGCCGACGCCTACATCGCGCCCCTCGGCGACGCCATGGACGCCCCGGCCCTCGCCCTCGCCCGCGAACTGCGCCGCGAAGGCCTCCGCATCGAGCTGGGCGATGGCGCCTTTCGCCTCAAAAAGTCCTTTGAAGCCGGCAACAAGCTCGCCCGCAACATCGTCCTGCTGGGCGAAGACGAGCAGCGCTCCGGTATCCTGACGGTAAAGCGCTTCGCCACCGGCGAACAGATCAAAGTCCCGCGCGCCGACCTCGCGCAGACTCTAAAAAACAGTTAGGAAGCGAACTTGCTGGATTTTCTGGGAACACGCCAACGCACCCATACCTGCGGACAGCTCCGCGCTGCCGATGCCGGCCAGACCGTCACCCTCATGGGCTGGGTCAACCGCCGCCGCGACCACGGCAACCTCATCTTCCTCGACCTCCGCGACCGCTACGGCATCACCCAGGTCGTCCTCGACAAGGAGCTCTCGCCCGACGGCCACGCCAAAGCCGAGCAGGCTCGCCCCGAGTACGTCATCTGCGCCGTCGGCAAGGTCCGCCTGCGCGATCCGGAAGCCATCAATCCCAAAATGGCCACCGGCGAAATCGAAATCGCCGCCACCGAGCTCCTCATCCTCAACGACTCCAAAGTGCCGCCCTTTTCCCCCGCCGAGGACGCCATCGCCAACGAGGAGGTCCGCCTCAAGTACCGCTACCTCGACCTCCGCCGCCCGGAGATGGCCCGCAACCTCGAAGTCCGGCACAAGGTCGCCCTCGCCGTCCGCGAATACCTCGCCGCCCAGGGCTTCTTCGAGATTGAAACGCCCTTCATGACCCGCTCCACCCCCGAAGGCGCCCGCGACTACCTCGTCCCCAGCCGCGTCCATCCCGGCGAGTTCTACGCTCTGCCGCAGTCGCCCCAGCTCTTCAAGCAGATCCTCATGGTCTCCGGCCTGGACAAGTACTTCCAGATCGCCCGCTGCTTCCGCGACGAGGACCTCCGCGCCGACCGCCAGCCCGAATTCACCCAAATCGATCTGGAGATGACCTTCCCCCAGCAGGAAACCATCTTCGCCGTCGTCGAGGGCTTCCTCAAGGCCGCCTTCTCCGTCACCGGCGAGGCCATCGGCCTGCCCTTCCCGCGCATGACCTACGATGAGGCCATCCGCAACTACGGCATCGACAAGCCCGACCTCCGCCTGCCTCCCATGACCGACGCCCGCGACGTCTTCACCGCCGAGGAAGTCGCCTCGCTCAAAATCGAGCCGGGTCTGCCCATCGTCGCCATCGTCATCCCCAACAAAACGGCGATGAGCAACACCCAGAAGAAAGCCTTCGGCCAGGAAATCAACGCCGCCGTCGGTCCCGATCTCGCCTGGCTGGACACCGAGCGCCTCGCCTCCAGCCCCCAGTTCGCGCCGCTGGCCGCCCGCATCGATGCCGCCGCCGCCAAAAACTGCGGCCTCGAACGGGTCGAGCCGGAACACCGCCTCATCGTCGTCACCCCGCGCGTCGGAGCCACCCCGCCCGCCCGCGACCATCTCTGGATCTACCGCAAGGCCGGCCAGCTCCGCCTCGACCTCGCAAAGCGCTTCCAGGACGAGCACAAGGCCTTCGATAAGAAGGGAACCGCCGACGATTACCGCTTCCTCTGGGTCACCGACTTCCCCTTCTTCGAGTGGGACGACGAAGCCAAAACCTGGACCTTCGCCCATCACCCCTTCACCTCGCCTCACGAGGACGACCTCGTTGCCGGCCGCATGGAATCCGACCCCGAAGCCGTCCGCGCCCTCGCCTACGACATCGTGCTCAACGGCGTCGAGCTGGGCTCCGGCTCCATCCGTATCCACCGCCAGGACGTCCAGCAGCACATCTTCCGCGCCCTCGGCATGTCCGACGAAGAGGCAAAGGAGCGCTTCGGCTTCTTCCTCGAAGCCCTGCAGTACGGCACTCCGCCCCACGGCGGCATCGCCCTCGGCCTCGACCGCCTGGTCATGATCCTCGCCGGCGCTTCCAGCCTCCGCGAAGTCATCGCCTTCCCCAAGACCGCCAAAGCCATCGACCTCATGGTCGACGCGCCCACCCCGGTCAGCGAAACCCAGCTGCGCGAGCTGCACATCCGCCCCGTCCTGCGCAGCTAGCTGTGGAGTGTCAACAGGTTGCTCCGATCGAGGGCTGATCGGCTGACGGGTGGCGACCAGCCGAGACTACCATGCG
>JAJZJJ010000052.1 GCA_021810175.1 Acidobacteriota bacterium
GCGCGCTGACCGCGCCCTCCGCAAGCAGCTCAAACAGGAAGCCAAACGCGAAAAACAGCGCCAGCGAGCCCTCCGCAAGCAGCAGAAAACTGAAACCCCCAAGCACAGCCAGGCCAGCCCCGAACCGGGCGAGGAGCACCTGCCCGCCGCCACTCTGCCCGACAGCTCCCCCAGCGGCTTTGAAGAGCTCCCCGTCCGCATCCGTCAGTCCCGGTTCGCCGAGTTTGAGCAGCCATCCCGCCCCACCCCTGTCCCCGCTCCAGAGCCAGAATCCTGGCCGGAACCCGTCGCCGAAGAATCCGATTACGAGACACAGCCGGAACCCGGCCCGCCCCCAGCTCCACGCATCGTAGAAATCCCCCGCGCCGCCGCACCCAAGCCGCGCCAGCCCGAACCTGAACCCGGCCCGGTAGATCACATCGCCATCGGCGAGCGCGCCGACTCCGACCTCCGCACCGTCACCGTCGCCCAGAAGGCCGTCAGCGGATACCGTCTGCCGCCCAGCACCCTCCTGCACAAGAGCACTGATACGCAGGTCATCCGCGAAGAATCCCTCCGCACCGAAGCCCAGATCCTCGTCGAAAAATGCGCCGAATTCGACGTCCGCGGTCAGGTCTCCCGCATCAATCCCGGCCCGGTCGTCACCACCTTCGAATTCCGCCCCGAACCCGGCGTCAAATACAGCCGCGTCACCGGCCTCGCCGACGACCTCTGTCTCGCCATGCGCGCCGAGAGCATCCTCATCGAGCGCATGGCCGGCAAAAGCACCGTCGGCATCCAGGTCCCCAACGAAGAGCGCGAAACCATCTGGCTCCGCGAAATCATCGAATCGGAAAAATTCTCCGCCGCCAGGAGCCACCTCACTCTCTCGCTCGGCAAGGACATCAACGGCCAGATCGTCATCACCGATCTCGCCACCATGCCCCACGTCCTCATTGCCGGTTCCACCGGCAGCGGCAAATCCGTGGCCATCAACGCCATGATCATGTCCGTGCTCTACAAGGCCACGCCCGACCAGGTCCGTCTCATCCTCGTCGACCCCAAGCGCGTCGAGCTTGGCATGTATGAGGGCATCCCGCACCTCTTCACGCCCATCATCACCGAGCCCAAAATGGCCGCCAACGCCCTCCGCAACGCAGTCCGCGAAATGGAGCGCCGCCTCAAGCTGCTCGCCGCCCGCAGCGTCCGCAACATCGACCAGTACAACCGCCTCTTCGAGAATCCCTCGCTCTTTGAGGACGACCCCGAGCAGAAACCGCTGCCTTACATCGTCATCATCATCGACGAGCTAGCTGATCTCATGATGCTCGACAGGGCCAACGTCGAAGAGGCCATCACCCGCCTCGCGCAAATGGCCCGCGCCGTCGGCATCCATCTTGTGCTCGCCACGCAGCGACCCTCCGTCGACGTCATCACTGGCCTCATCAAGGCCAACGTGCCCTCGCGCATCTCCTTCCGGCTCGCCACCAAGGTCGACTCCCGCACCATCCTAGATTCCAACGGCGCCGAATCCCTCCTCGGCCGCGGCGACTCGCTCTTCCTGCCGCCGGGAACCTCGCGCCTCCAGCGCGTCCACGCTCCCTTCGTCACCGAAAAGGAAATTGAGGCCGTCACCGACTTCTGGAAGAAGCAGGGCAGCGCCGAATACGCTGAAGGCTTCCTCGACGCACCCAAAGATGACCGCGGCCGCGACCCCGACTCAGCCGGCTCCGGCGATGACGACAACGACGAGCTCTTCCAGGATGCCGTCCGCCTCGTCCTCGAATTCGGCAAGGCCTCTACCTCGCTCCTCCAGCGCCGTCTCCGCATCGGCTATGGCCGCGCCGCCCACCTCATTGACATGATGGAGCGCGACGGCATCGTCGGACCCGCCGACGGCCCGCGCCCCCGCGAAATCCTCAAGTCCCCCGACTGGCTCAACGAAGTCGATCAGGCCCTGCGCTAGCCGCGAGCATCCGCTGTCTCAGCTCTTGCTGCGCAGCCTTAGCCAGTCCCGCTGATACACGAAGCTGATCACCAACAGCAGAAGACCCAGCGCCAGAAAGCTGAACACCCGCAGCCCTGCCTGCAGGAACTCCATGTCAACCACAAACACCTTCGTGATGCTCAACAGCAGCAGCACCAGCCCTTGCCAGCGCAGTGCGGCCCGATGGCGCCAGAAGCCCAGAATCACCAGCGAAGCGCCAAACCCCATGAACCAGAAGGAATAGCTCAGCTGCTCCCCGGTCTGCAGTCCGCTGGCCGTCACACTGCCTCGCCACAGCCAGTGGATCAGCAACGTGATCCCCACCAGCAGCGCCACATTGCCGTTCAGCGCCACCGTCCAACCCGGCAGCGGCGACCCTTCAGAAGCTGGACGCACCCTCATCAGCACGTAATAGAACGCCGCGATCCCCAGCACCACCAGCGCTTGCGTCAGCCCCGTGTATAACGCGGAAGCCAACACCACCCCGCCAATCGCGTTCGCAATCGACAGCGCCGTCTGGCTGGTGCTGCGCGGCGGTTTGCTTCCCGGCAGAAACGGAATCAGGGCAAACAGCAGAAATCCTGCCGCCGCAAACATCACCGTCACTGAGAACTCTTCCGCCCGATACCAGAAGAAAGCCCACACAATGGCATAAAGTCCACTCCCACTAAAGGCCAGCAGTAGCAGGCTGTTCCACACGCGCGTCAGCGCCAGAACACATGCGCCGCCCGAAAGCAGCAGTAGATAGGCAAACAACGCCACCTCGTGATGCTGGGCATTCGATAGAAGAAACGGCGTCAACATCCCGCCCACAATCGCGTACACGGCCAGCACCTGCGAGTTCTGCCGCCACGCCAGCAGGCCGTTGCCCACCGTCACGACAATCATCCCCAGCCCGGCAACCACTCCCGGCAGCAGATGAAACAGCGAAAACGACGCCCACAGCGAAAGATACAGAACGCCTGTTCCGATCCCCTTCAGCGTGCAGGAGAACCCTGGGTATCCCTTCCTCCGGAATGGCTCTGATCCGGCAAAAATCACCAGCCCGCCCGCCAGACCCAGTCCGATGCGCGCCGCCGGTCCAATCCAGTGGTTGTCGATCGCCAGTTTCAGGAACAGCGCCACACCCACCAGCACCGCCAGAATTCCCACCTTGCTGAGCCATTGCGAACCAATCGTTCTCTCAATCGATGGCTCCTTGGATCGGGTCATGGACACGGGATTACTCGCCCCCTGCTGCGTCGTCGTCGGCGCACCACCCAGCAATGCCTCCAACCGCGCCACGCGTTGCCGCAATTGCGTGACCTCCTCGCGCAGGGTACTCAGGGAATCTACCGGCACTTCATTCGACAACTGATCGCTCATCTGCGGAGAAATCCTTCCGTCGAGTTCATGAGGCCAATTTATTCCCTAAAACAGAAAAGAGGTAACTTCGTAACCACATAAACTGAAAAACCTCTCGGCGAATCGGTCCTGAATATGTGAAAATTCGGGCAGCGAAATCGGCGACACCACGTCCACCAGAAAGGACGGCAGCGACTCCCCCGATGCAGCCGCACGCGAAAAGGAAAATTCTCATCTTCGACGGCGATGCCGTACGTCTCGCCGTTCTGGCCATGCTGCTTGAGCGCGAAGGCTTCGACGTAATGCGCGCCGACAGCGGAGATGCCATCGGCAGTGACTCTCTGCCCACTGCCTGGGTGCCGGACGTAGTCATGGCAGACCTGCAATTGCCAGGATTGCGCGGGACCGAACTCGCGGACCGGATCAGCAGCCGTTGGCCGCATGCCACGAAGATCGCCCTGAGCGCCACACCCGCTGACTGTACAGACGGCTATTCCCGAATACTGCGCAAGCCCCTGCCCCCTGAGAACCTGCGCGATTTACTCTTTGACGAGTCATCAGAGCAAGACTCCTCGACATGGCATCACGGCAAACAGGGTAGCGATTTTGACAATGGCGATGCCTCGAAAGTTCTTGACCACGAGGTATTTGCAAAGCTAGAAAAACGTTTACCACCCGAAGCGCTGGAACTGCTCTACCGCACCATGCTGTCCGACTCTCGTCAGCGCCTTGATGCCATCCAGGCAGCTTTCGCATCGGGCGACCGCAAAACCATGCGTTCCGAGGCGCAACGGTTGGCGGGCTCAGCACGACTGACCGGAGCAGTTCACCTTCGGCACGCTTCTGAATCAATCGCTATCCGACACGAGTCAACCAGCAGTTTCCGGCAGCAGCTGCGACAACTGGAAAGAGAGCTCGATCGGCTATCTCAAACCCTGGCGGGAAAGTTCTCATGACCTTGAGCGCAAAGCACGACAAACACGATAATTCCGTACCCGGTCGGTGGCCGCACCTCTCCGGCGTACGTGTGCTGATTGCCGACGATCATCCCGTCGTCCGCGTTGGCGTTCGCAACATGCTCGCTGGCGAACCAGCCATTGATGTAGTGGGTGAGGCAGGAGACGGCGACGAAGCCGTCGAACAGGCCAAACTTCTCCTGCCTGACATTCTGCTCCTCGATTTATCCATGCCCCGTCTCTCAGGCTTCGAAGCCATGCAAAAGATCATCGCAGACTCTCCCACCGTGAAAGTCATTCTGCTCACCGGCGGCATTTCCACGCAGCAGGTCATCGAGGCCCTCCAGACCGGCGCCCGTGGCATTATTCTTAAGAACACCCTCACCGATCACATGACAGAAGCCGTCATGTCCGTCGCCTCGGGCGACTACTGGATCGGAGGCAGGCGGGTGGCAAATTTGGTCACCGCCCTTCAGGAACTCGAACTGAAGGCAACCAAACCGGAGCGCAAGACCTACGGGCTCACCCCACGCGAAATGGAAGTCATCGGCTGTATCGTCGAGGGCTGCAGCAATCGCGATATCGCAAAGCAGTTCAATCTCAGCGAAGAGACGGTAAAACGGCACCTGTCGAATATCTTCGATAAAACCGGCGTTTCCACCCGTCTCGAACTGGCCATGTTTGCCATTGCGCACGAACTGGTGAATCCCAGCTCTTGAAGCCGGTCCCGGGGAAAACTGCCTCAGAACTGCCGCAGTTCCATGCAGCCTGGCCTATCTGTCTGAAAATAAGCCATCATGCATAGTTGCCATCTCATCCATTCAAGAGTCTGATGAAAAGTGGGACCATACAATGAGCAGCTAAGCTGCGTATGGTCCTCCGTAAGCAAGCACCGCGCTTGTCGCGAGCCAAGGAGTCACAGGAACGATGCGAAATCTCTCCGCCGCTTTGGTTGTCACCACACTGGTGGCATCGGCAACCGCTCCCTCTGCAGCAGCGCTGCCTGGCAGCCTGTCAATGTCGAGCCAACAATCGAATCAAGCGGCATATCAGTCGTCTTCCCAGAACACTCAGGCGGGCACCTACGCTGCTGGCCGCATTCCTCTCTACAAGGCCGCGCTGGTCCACTGGCAAATTCCGGCCATGAGTTACGTCGACGGGCAAAAGGCGAAAATCGCCCTGGCCAGCACCGGCAAACTCCCTGGCATTTCGGGCCAGGCGCAGATACGCCCCCACAATGGGCAGATATCTATCCGCCTCAAAATGAACGGCCTCATCCCCGCCTACAGTTTTGGCCCCGAATATCTCACCTACGTGCTCTGGGCGGTCACACCGGCTGGCCGTACCGTCAATCTTGGCGAAATCGTTCCCGATAGCAAAGGCCGGGCCAATCTCACCGCAGCCACAAACCTGCAGTCCTTCGGACTTATCGTCTCCGCCGAACCGTACTTCGCAGTCAGCCGCCCCAGTAACGTCGTCATTCTGGAGGGCGAAGCCATTCCCGGCCAGACACGCGGCGTCATCGACGCAGGCAGGGCTCACTTCACCCTGCTTCCCAGCGGAGCTTACGCCGCCGCTGAAGGCATGCACCCGGTTTCTTACCCCATCGGCAGCAGCAACAGCCAGCCTCTGGCCGTCTACGAAGCCATGAACGCCATTCAGATTGCCAAAGCATCCCAGGCTGGGAAATACGCCAGCGAGGCACTCGCCCGCGCCGAATCTGACCTCAGGCACGCGCAGTCCCTCAATGGCGACAACAGCCAGCGCGCCGCGCAATTGTCCTACGCGCGCGCCGCCGTCCAAACCGCCGCGGACGCCATCCTCAAAGCCGAGCAGGAAGCCCGCGCCGCGGAGGAAGCTCGCCAGAAAGCCGCCGAACTGGCCGCACAGCAAAAAGCCGAACAGGCCCTTCTGGCGGCGCGTCAGGCCGCCGCACAGCAAAAGGTAGCTGAAGAACAGGCGCAGCAGGCCATGCAGGCGCAGCAACAGTCTGAAGTCGCTCAGGCTGCCGCCGAAGCCGCTGCCGCCAAGGCGCAGGCGCAGGCCGCCGCCGCACAGGCTGAAACCAACCAGATGCGCGACCGCCTCCGCCAACAGCTCAATCAGGTCCTCTCCACACAGGAAACCGCCCGTGGACTCATCGTTCGCCTCTCCGATGTCAGCTTCAACAGCGGCAGCTACCAGCTCAAGGTGGATACCGAGATCAAGCTCGCCAAGATTGCAGGCATCCTCATCACCTATCCCGGCCTCAAGGTGCAGGTCGAGGGATACACAGACAACGTCGGCAGTGCGGGATTCAATCTCAAGCTTTCCCAGCAGCGCGCTGACTCTGTGATGAAGTTCCTCATCTCGCAAGGCGTACCGGCTGCCAACATCACCGCCAAGGGCTACGGAGAGGCGGATCCCGTCGCCAGCAACAGCACCGCCGCCGGACGCGCAAAGAATCGCCGCGTTCAGCTGGTCGTCAGTGGATCGGCCATCGGCACCAGTATTCAGCAGGGCCCACCTCAACAGTCGGCTCCGGCAAATCCTACTGGCGTATCCAATCCAACCGGCGTATCAAACCCCACCGGCATCTCCAACGTCGGCCCCTCATAGCCTGCTGAACCGTTCAGGCAGGCCCGGACATCCCATACCTGAGACGTCCGGGCCTGCGAACAATAATCGGCAATCGCGAAGCATCTGGGATACCATGCCGAACGTCGCAACTTCCGGCGTTGAACCGACCATTGTTCCTGATGCGATCTTTCCCCGGGGACAAGGTCGCAATTTACGGCTGATGAACGGACAGAGGGGTAGTATCGAAAATACTCTATACTTTCCAGTTACTTTGCTGCCCTTCGCGCTCACAGGCTCCTTTGCTGAGCCTGCTGGGACGCCTTTTGCATAAGGAGAGATCATGCGTATTGCATTTTTAGGGCTGGGCAAGATGGGTCTGGCCATCGTGCCGCATCTCGCTCAGGGCCATGCTGTCACTGTATGGAATCGCACCGCCAAGGCCGCGGATTCCCTTCGCGACACGGGCGTGCAGGTCGCGGCCAGCCCCGCCGAAGCCGTCAAGGATGCCGACGTTGTCTTCAGCACCCTCCTGAATGATGCTGCCGTTGAAGAGGTCTTCCTTGGCAGTGATGCCGAAAGCGGTGCGATAGCAGCCATGCAGCCGGGCGCCATCCACGTCTGCCTCAGCACCATCAGCGTCGCCTCCTCCAAACGCCTCACCTCCGCTCACGAGGCCGCAGGTAAGCCATTTGTCGGCGCACCGGTCTTCGGCAGGCCGCACGTCGCCGCGCAGGCCCGGCTCTGGAGCGCCATTGCCGGCGACGAAGCTTCTCTGTCAAAAGTTCGCCCCCTCATCGAACGCTACAGTCGCGGACTCACTGAAGTCGGTGCTCAGCCTTGGGCCGCCCACGCCATGAAGATTGGCGGCAACTTCATGATCACCGCCATGATTGCATCCCTCACCGAGGGCTTCATCTTCGCTGAATCTGAAGGCATCGATCCGGCCGTCTATCTTCAGGTCATCAATCAGGGGCTCTTTCAATCACCCTTCTATGAGCTCTATGGCAAGCTCATGCTCGAACCGCCGGTCAAGCCTGGTGGCACCGTATCACTCGGCGAAAAGGATGCCAGGCTGTTTCTGGAAGCCGCCCGTGAATCCCGGGCACCTACGCCGCTCGGGGAGATGTTTCACCAGCATTTGCTCCGCGCCACAAAAGAAGGAATGCAGGATGAGGACTGGGCTGGTGGGTACTACCGCTTGGCCCGCCAACTTGCTCACCAGAAGCGCTGAAAAACTGCGCCAGGAACCAAACCATGACCAGATTGAACGACTCAGTTGTATTCATTACAGGCGCCAGCGCGGGAATTGGTGAGGCCTGTGCTTTCGCATTCGCCGCCGAAGGCGCGCGCCTTCTGTTGGCGGCTCGCCGCGTCGAAAGACTGCGCCAGATGGAGCCAAAACTGCGCGAGGCTGGCGCGCCCGATGTTCATTCCATCTCCCTCGACGTGCGCCATTCCGGAGCAGTCGGAACCACCATTGCCAACCTTCCTGAGAACTGGAGCACCATCGATGTGCTCGTCAACAACGCCGGACTGAGCCGCGGACTCGAAAAGGTCCATGAGGGCAAGCTCCAGGATTGGGAAGAGATGATCGACACCAATCTCAAGGGCTTGTTGTATGTAACCCGCTCCATTGTGCCCGGGATGGTCGCCCGCGGCCGCGGCCACATCGTCAATCTCGGCTCCACGGCTGGAGAAGTAACCTATCCCGGCGGCGCCGTCTACTGCGCGACCAAGGCCGGTCTCAAGTCCATCAACGACGGACTTCGCATCGACCTGCTCGGCACGCCCGTTCGCGTCACCAGCATCGATCCCGGCATGGTGGAAACCGAATTCAGTGAAGTGCGCTTCCACGGCGACAAGGAACGCGCCGCCAAAGTGTACCGGGGACTCACGCCGCTGCAGGCCAGGGACGTCGCCGAAGCCATCGTCTGGGCCGTCTCACGCCCCGCGCACGTCAACATCGCGCACGTGCTCATGACCTCCGTGGATCAGGCCAATTCCCTGCTCTTCAACAGAAAATAGCCCGTCGCTCAAAACCCGGCAGAATCAGCCCAGTTCGCGGAGGCTTGCCTCAATCTGTTCCAGCGCCTCCGCCAGCGCGGCTCTCCGTAGAGGATTCGAAGTGCGCTGGTTCAGAATATGCTCCCGCTGCAGCTCCAGTTCGCGACGTCTACGCTCGCGCCCATTGTCCTTGCTGCCTCCAGCCGGCGCGGTTTCCTGCCGCTCAGCCATCTGGTCCTCTACCGATTTGCTTTCCCAACCACGTGCCATACCTTTTATGCTACTCCGCTGGAGCCCGGCATCTTAAACGTCAGGAGAATTCAGAATGATCGCATGGAGCCTGCCCGCCTTCGGTATTAACTCGCTGGAACAGATGCAGCAGGACACCCCGGAACTCAGGCCCGGTCAGGTATTGATCCAGGTCGAAGCCGTTTCCCTGAACTATCGTGACCTGCTCGTCGTTCTCGGCCGGTACAACCCCAAAATGCATCTCCCGCGCATCCCCGCCTCTGACGGCGCAGGGGTTGTGAAAGCTATCGGCGACGGAGTCACCCGCGTCAGACCCGGTGATCGCGTCTGCGGCATCTTCATGCAGAACTGGATCGACGGCCGCGCCACGCCGGAGAAGGTCCGTGGCGCACTCGGCGGAGACATCGACGGCATGCTCGCCGAGGAAGTCATCCTCAGCGAACACGGCGTCATCAGAATTCCCGACTATCTCACGATGGAAGAAGCCGCGACGCTTCCATGCTCCGCGCTGACAGCTTGGAACGCTCTCGTCCATGCCGGCCATCTCACGGCTGGAGAGACCGTGCTGATTCAGGGCACTGGCGGGGTCTCCATCTTTGCGTTGCAGTTTGCCAAGGCCATGGGAGCACGGGTTCTGGGCACCTCCAGCAGCGATGCCAAGCTTGATCGTGCACGTGCGCTCGGCCTCGATGCCGGCCTCAACTACCGCACGCAGCCCGAGTGGGCAAAGTGGGTCCTGGATCAGACCCGCGGCCAGGGGGCAGACGTCATCGTCGAAGTCGGAGGCGCAGGTACCTTTGCTCAATCTCTTTCGGCCGTAAAGATGGGCGGCTCCGTCGCCCAGATCGGCGTGCTCAGCCAGTCCTCCGAGCCGCTTCAGATTCCCCTCATTCTGCACAAACAGGTACGTGTGCAGGGCATCTACGTTGGTTCACGAACCCAGTTTGAGGAGATGAACCGGGCCCTCGAACAGAACCGCATTCAGCCCGTCATCGACGAAATCTACGCATTCAAGGACCTCCCCGCTGCGCTTCTCCGCATGCAGTCAGGCGGCCATTTCGGAAAAATTGTCGTGCGCGTCGGCGCTGCCTGAATGATTTCGTTATCACCCAGCAAACCCTCCCACTCCGCTCTGCACCCCCT
>JAJZJJ010000053.1 GCA_021810175.1 Acidobacteriota bacterium
AAGTCCACACGCATAAAGACGTGCTTGTGAGCGAGGTCGAGATCGCGGATGGAAAGTTTGCTCATAGAGCCTCCATTAGGCTGCTGGCGCGGATTCGATGATGGCTTCAGCCTCAATCTCGATGCGCCAGGAAGGATTGAGGAGCGCGGCAACCACCACCATGGTGGCTGCGGGGCGGATGCTGCCGAAAAACTCGCCGTGAACGCGGCCTACGGCCTCCCAGTCCTCGGCATGGGTGAGATACATACGGGTGCGAACGACATCCTCCAGGCGCGCCCCGGCCTTGTGGAGCGATTCGCGAATGATCTCCAGCGCGTGGCGGGTCTGGTAGCCGACGTCGGATGGCTCGGCTCCAACCGGAGCGGTTCCGGAAACGTGAACGGTGTTCCCCACACGCACCGCGCGGGAGTAGCCGATGATGGGCTCGTAAGGAGATTCGCCTGAAATATTCTGACGCATGGGTTTGCTCCCTTGAACGAAAGCGCATCGGCCGAAGGATAGCCCGATGCGCTTTGGTTCTCCGGGGCACAGGGCCCCGGGTTATGCCTGGGGGCGTCCGGGCACGGCACGCCGTGCCCTTCCAAAGCGGCTTACAGGCCCTTCTTCGCGAGGAAGAGGACGAGGTCGCGAACGCGGTTGGAGTAACCCCACTCGTTGTCGTACCAGCTGATCACCTTGGCGGTGTTGCCGACTACCTTGGTCAGCGGCCCGTCGACGATCGAGGAGCGGGCGTCGCCCTTGAAGTCGCTGGAGACCAGTTCGTTCGCGTCGTAGCCGAGGATGCCCTTCAGCGCGCCCTCGGAGGCGGACTTCAGTGCGGCATTGATGGCATCCTTCGTGACCGGCTTCTCGGCGACAAAGGTGAGATCGACGACCGAGACGTTCGGGGTGGGAACGCGGATGGCGAACCCGTCCAGCTTCCCATCAACCTCGGGAATGACCAGCTTGAGCGCCTTGGCGGCGCCGGTGGAGGTCGGAATCATGGACAGAGCGGCGGCGCGGGCGCGGCGCAGATCCTTGTGGGGGAAGTCCAGAATCACCTGATCGTTGGTGTAGCTGTGGATCGTGGTCATGATGCCGGAGACGATCCCGAAGTTCTCCACCAGAACCTTGACCACCGGCGCGAGGCAGTTGGTGGTGCAGGATGCGTTGGAGATGACGTTGTGCTTCGCCGGATCGTACTTGCTGTCGTTCACGCCGAGAACAACGGTCAGATCCTCGTTGGTCGCCGGAGCCGAGATGATGACCTTCTTCACCGAGCCGCGGAGGTGCGCCTTCGCCTTGGTGGCATCGGTAAAGCGGCCGGTGGACTCGACCACCACCTGAGCGCCCACGGACTCCCAGGGCAGCAGCGCCGGGTCCTTCTCGGCGAAGACCTTGATCTTCTTGCCATCGATCGAAATGAAGTCATCACCGGCGACGATGTCGTTCTTCAGGTTGCCGAGGATGGAATCGTACTTGAGCAGGTGGGCGAGAGTTGCGGGACTGGTGAGATCGTTGACGGCAACAAATTCGATATCGGGATTCCCAAGCGATGCGCGCAGCACGTTGCGCCCGATGCGCCCGAACCCGTTGATTCCAACCTTAACGGCCATTTAAATCGTCTCCTTGCGTGACTTTCCTGCGGAATTAGCGACCCTGTGATCGTGGAAGCGGCCCGGAACGACTCCGATGGCTGACTGTCCAAAATGTCCGGAACCACCCAATTTCCGATGCTAGCACCGTAGTCAAGCAAAAAGAACCGCAGAGCGAGCCAAAACGCGCATTTTTTCCTCCAAACGTCACCTGGGTAACGAATTGCGGACTGATACATAATCAGGTACGGGTTGCAATTCTGAGTACCGGGAAGGTTTGCGGCAGGGCAGCGTATGTGGTACACCCTGGATATGCGCCAATGGATGCGCGAACGCATGAGAAGACGTTCGAAACGCGAGCCCAATATATCCGAATCCACCGGGAAAATCGGCCAGGAACTCCCGCAGAATCAACCAGCGCCGCTGCAGCCTTCTTATGCAGCCGGAGGGCAGGCCAGCCCGCTGGAAGCAGAACAGCCGGAGGCAGCAGCCGCGGCAGTCGAACCGGATTTCCCGGCGGCTGGCGAAGCGGCCGTGCCGGCACCGGAAGCGGAGCCTGTTGTGGTTTCCGCTACGGGGGAAACGCCAAAAGGAAAAGTTGTGGTGGAGACGCAGCCGGAATCCCTGGCGACCCCTCCGCCGGAGCCGGCCGGAGCCGCCAGAGGCACCCGGGGGTATGTGGTGCTGACCATCGGGCTCCCCGGTTCAGGCAAAACCACCTGGTTTAAGAGACGGGGTGTCACGCCGCTCTCCAGCGACCTGCTGCGAACCCTGCTCTTCGACGACATCACCGAGCAGCGCTGGCAGGGGCTGGTATTTTCCACGCTGCGTTCGCTGCTGCGGGCGCGGCTCATCGCTAAAATGCCCTGGAATTACGTGGACGCGACCAACCTGTCTCCGCACGAACGCCGCCAGTGGATCAAGATGGCGAAGAGTTTCGGCTACGAGGTTCACGCCGTCTTCTTCGACGTGCCCCTGGAAATATGTCTGGAGCGGAACCGGCGGCGCGAACGCGTCGTGAGCGAAGAGGTCATGCAGAAGATGGCCGAACGTCTGCGCGCCCCGGACTTCAAGGAAGGCTTTTCCAAAATCACGGTGGTGCGAGTGAAAAACGCACCGGTCACGGCGAATACGCCGGCCACCGCGGATGCGGCCGCCGAATAGTCCGGAGACCGGCGGCCCCGCGCCGCCGGCTCTTTCCTGTTGCCTCACTTCCCCATCTGCCCACTTTTGAAATCCTGCCCGCTGACCGAGTTCCGGCAGGAATGCAGCACCATGCCGCACGGATCGCAGCCGGAATATGTGCTGCTTCCGGTGCGATAACTTATTTCTAAGTTGACTTAGACGGAAGAAACAGGTACTAATCTGGAATTCCCGATATTGGCCCCTCTGAAGCTGTTCCGGAGGGCCAGGGGACAATCGGCCCGCGCGGGGAAGAATGTAATTCCGATTTAGACTCCCGGTACTCCGGCTGTTGACAGGTGTCCGTAGCGGATTCCGCCACGGGTAAGTTCCAGCGCGACAGGTGTTTTGAGGTTTTTGTGGTTTAGATTGCGAGCGTCGGCTCTCTCTCCTGCAGTGAGCGATCCGGCATACAAAAACGAATGCAGAACTTCCTCTTCGACGTCAGGCTGGTGCTCCGCCAGCTGCAAAAGTCGCCGGGCTTCGCCATCGCAGCAGTGCTGATGCTGGCATTCGGCATCGGCTCGACGACGGCGATCTTCTCCATGGTGGACGGAATTCTGCTGCGCCCGCTGT
Organism: Acidobacteriota bacterium; assembly: GCA_021810175.1. Next base: position 3,333 of record JAJZJJ010000053.1, read on the forward strand.
CTTTCCCACACCCGGAGCAACTGGTGACGCTGGGCGATGAGATTCATGGATTGAACTGGGGCTCACACGCAGCCGGACCGGTTTCGCCGCTGGATATTCTCAGTTACACCAGGAACACCACGTCCTTCGCAGCCCTGGGCGGCTATCAGCCGGAGGGCCTGGCTCTCTCCGGAACGGCTCATCCCGTCCAGCTGTATGGCGCACGCATGACCCCGGGAGTCTTTGCCGCGCTGCAGGTGACGCCGCTGCTGGGCCGGGTCTTCACCCAACGCGAGGACGTGAACAGGGCGCAGGTGGTGGTGCTGAGCTATTCGCTCTGGAAAAGCCGCTTCGGCGGAGATCGCGGCATCGTGGGCCGCTCCATCGATCTGAACCGCAAACCCTATACCGTGATCGGCGTCATGCCGAGGAACTTCGAGTTTCCCGTCTCTCAGGGAATGCTGAGCCGCTGCCAGTTGTGGGTGCCCATGAGCTTTACCCCGGACGAACTGGCGCCCGAAGCGGCGGCCGACTGGAACTTCAGTATGGTGGGCCGGTTAATGCCCGGTGTCACGGTGGCACAGGCGCAGGCGGACGCCGACCGGGTGGCGGCACAGAACGTCCGCAATCTGCCCGCCTCGCTTTCGAACTTCCGTTTCACCGCTATGGTGCACCCTCTGCGCGAGGTCACGGTTCGCGACGCGAAGCCTCTGCTGCGGATTCTCTTCCTGGCAGTTGCCATCGTGCTGCTGATCGTCTGTGCGAACCTGGCCAGCCTGTTGCTGGTGCGGGCGGTTCGCTACCAGCGGGAGACCGCGGTGCGGCTGGCGCTGGGCGCCTCTGCGGGCCGGCTGCTGCGCCAGGTCATGCTGGAAAGCGTACTGCTGAGCCTGGGGGGTGGGGTCATTGGTATCAGCCTGGCCGCGCTCGCCGTAGGACTGGGAAGGAATCTTCTGCCGTCGTCGCTGCCGCGGGTCAGTTCCATTGCGATGAACTGGCCGGTGGCCGGGTTCGCCCTGGCGCTGGCGCTGCTGACCGGCGTGCTGTGCGGGCTGGCGCCCAGCGTAGCTGCGCTGCGCACCAACGTGAACGCCTCGCTGAAGGAGGGCGGACGGAGCGGCTCCGCCGGCGGCGGGCAGTCGAAAATCCGGTCCGTGCTGGTGGTGACCGAAATTGCCGTGGCGCTGATGCTGCTGAGCGCTGCAGGACTGCTCCTCCGCAGCTTTGCAAGGATGAGCGCGGTGGACCTCGGGTTCCAGCCAAACCACGTGATCACGGCCCACTATGTCCTGTCGCGCGCCGACTACGGCGATCAGGCAAAGGTGAACGCCTTCAATCAGGAACTGCTCCGCCGCCTGACTCAGCTGCCAGGCGTGGAAGCAGCAGGACTGGGCGAGGCACTGCCCGCATCGGATATGGCCCCGTTCGACTCCTTTGTGCCCGAGGGCTATTCCACCGCGCAGGGTCCAAATCCAGCGGCCCGCGAATTCCAGGTGGTCGGCGACTACTTTCGCGCTCTCGGTGTTCCGCTGCTGCGAGGCCGCTACTTCACCTCATCCGATGACGTGAAAGGCGCTCTGGTCACGATCGTCAACCAGCGCCTGGCGGAGCGATACTGGCCGCACCAGGACCCTCTCGGGAAGCGCCTTCGGGTGGGCACCATCAACATGCAGACGCCGTGGCTCACGGTGGTGGGCGAAATCGGCAACGCCCGTCAGGGCGCGCCCGACTCCCATGTGGAGTCTCAGTTTTACGAGCCGGTGGTCCAGTATGAGCGCGACATTGGGTCGTTCGCTTCGGCCGGAGACCTCAACGGCAATCACGAATACATTGCCCTGCGCTCACCCCTGCCGGCCGGTCAGGTGGAAGAGGATCTGCGCACGACTGTGCGGGCTCTGGATCCACAGCTGCCGCTGACCGATATGGCCACCATGAACCAGGTGGTCTCCAGCAGCGAGGCGCCCCGCCGATTTAACACCGTGCTGGTTTCCACATTTGCCCTGGCCGCGGTCCTGCTCGCGATTCTGGGCATCTACGGAGTGATTGCCTTCTCGGTCGCGGCCCGGGTACAGGAAATGGCGATTCGGATGGCGCTCGGCGCACAGCGCACGAATATCGTGCGGCTGGTGCTGAAATCGGGCATCAAGCTGGCGGTCATCGGCTGCGGCTTCGGACTGGCCGGAGCGGCGGCGGCATCCGGCCTGCTGCGGTCGTTCCTCTTTGGAGTGAGCCCCTTCGATCCGCTGGTGCTGTCGCTGGCAGCGGCTTCCATTTTCGTGCTGGCGCTTGCGGCGGCAGCTGTGCCGGCGGGGCGGGCAGCCGCCGTGGATCCGATGCGGACGCTGCGCGGAGAGTAACAGCAACCCTTCATCGGAACGGAGAAAAACCTCGCGGCGAGTGCTTCGCCGCGGAGATTAAAAAAGGCCTGGCGGCAGATTCATTCCGCCCAGCATGCCCTGCAGGCTGGACTTGAGGATCTCTTCGGCGCGCCGGCCGGCTTCGTTCACGGCGGCGGCAATCAGGTCTTCGAGCATTTCCACGTCGGGACTCGGACCCGTAAGACTCGCCACGGCGGCGGGATCGATGGTGAGTTTAAGAATCTCCTTTTTGCCGTTCATTTTGACGGAGACCGCGCCGCCGCCCGACGAGGCCTCGACAATGGTAGTGGCAAGCTTCTGCTGCATCTCGTCCTGCATCTGCTTCGCCTGGCCGAGCATTTCCTGGATTTTAAGCGGATTCACTGTTCTTTCTCTCCCAGTTCCAATTAGACACGTTTTGAGCCGCAGCTTCATCTCCCGCGCGGGGACTTTCTTCCGCGCGCCCCGAGACCGGTTTTTAGTTCTGATCCCGCAGATCGAGCACGCTGCGGATCTCGGCCTTAAAAAGCTCCTGCGCCTTTCGAACCAGCGGGTTTTCCAGCGCGGCAGCCTGCGCGCTGCCCGCGGCTGGCGGAGCGGATTTGGGAGCCACGGATAAGCGCGCGGCGTTTTCGCTGGGCACAAAGGCGATCTTTTCCGCGGAACCGAGCGCTTTGAGCGTCTTCCGGCAGATGGCCTCCGCCTCGGCATTGATCATCAGCGCCAGCATGGTCTTCTTCTTCGGAACTTCGACCTGGATTCCGCTTCCCTGCTCCGTCCAGACGCTCACGCCGAGCAGTTCGGCCGCGGAGTTGTGCCCTTCGCGGTCAAGCGCCGAGCAAATCGCCTGGCGAATGCGGTCAAGGGAAAGCGGGCCGCCAGAGGCTGCCTCGGCAAGTGCCAGTGAACCGTCCGACGCGGGCAGCGGCTCGGCCAAACCAACGGCGGCTGGCGGCCGGGAGTCGAAAGAGCGAGGCTCGACGGCGGCGCGGGCCACGGATTCGGCGGGTGAGAGAGCGCGTGCGGCTGGCGCAGGCGCATCCGTGACAACAGGGCTCGACTCGCCCGTCGTCTTGCGGCCGCGGTCGGCCTCAAAGGGCGAAAGACGCGGCGGCGCTGCCGGATGCGCAGTTGCCGGCGACGACTGCGGCGCGGCAGAGCGCGCGGGCATGGATGAGCCGCGCGGAGCGCTCCCCGCAGCCGACCCGGCCAGGCTGCCGGGGGGCAGCTGGCTCAGAAATTCCTCCACCGGCAGCAGCCGCTGCAGGTGGACCAGCTTCACCAGGCCCAGTTCCAGATGGAAGCGCTGCTCCTGACGGTAGTTCAGGTCGTCGAAGGTGCGCAGCATCACCTGGAGAAAGCGCGTAACGTCCTCTTCAGAAAAGAGCATGGCCGAACGCGCGGCGCGGGCGCGCTCGTCGGCGGAAATCTGCAGCAGATCGGACTGTTCGCCGCCGATGCGGGCCATCAGCACATTACGCAAATAGCGGACGAACTGACGCGCCAGGGCAGCGGGACTGTTGCCGGCGTTGAGGAGCGTGTTCGTCTCCTCGATGACAGCAGCGGTCTGGCCGGCGGAGACGGCCTCCAGGATGCGCTCGAAGACCACGTTGGGCACCGAGCCCATCAGCTCGCGAATGGCCTCGGCCGTCAGGTGCGGCTTGCCGCCGACCAGGGGGGCCGAAGCGATCGCCTGGTCCATGATCGAGAGCGCGTCGCGCATCGAGCCGTCGCCCGCTTCAGCCAGCAGCGCGAGTGCCGCGTCCTCGGCGTCGAGGCCCTCCTGAGCGGCGATGGCGTGCAGCTGAGCGAGGATGTCGTCGAATTTGACCGCGTGGAAGCTGAAGTGCTGGCAGCGCGAGCGGATGGTCTGAGGAATGTCCTCCGGCTGCGTGGTCGCCATCATAAAGACGACATGCTCGGGCGGCTCTTCCAGCGTCTTCAGGAGCGCATTGAAAGCGGCGTCCGTGATTTGGTGAGCTTCGTCCAGAATCCAGATTTTGAATTTGTCCCGCGCCGGACGGTAGCGCGCAGCCTCGCGCAGCTCCCGAATCTCATCGATGCCCCGGTTGGTGGCGGCGTCGATTTCCATCACATCCACGGAGTTCCCTGCGCGAATTTCCAGGCAGGAGTCGCAGACGCCGCAGGGCTCCGGCGTGGGCCGGGCTTCAGAGCCGACCTCGTTGCGGCAGTTGAGCGCCTGGGCCACGATGCGGGCGATGGTCGTCTTCCCAATGCCGCGATGGCCGGAAAAGATGTAGCCGTGCGCGATGCGCCCCTGCGCAAGGGCGTTCAGCAGGGTGCGAGTGACATGCTCCTGCCCGGCCACGTCGGAGAAGCGCTGCGGGCGATATTTGCGGGCAAGGACCTGGTAAGCCATCGAATGCTGATTGTATCGCGCAGGAAGGGGTGTGGCTGTGGAGACAGAAGCTCCGCCGGATCACCTGTTCAACGGCACCGGAGGGACCAGAGCAACCAGATTCTCCATCCCGGCAGCAGATGCAAGGGCAAGGACGGCTTTGTCGAAGGTAGCCAGGCGCCCCTTCCTCTTTAGCGCAAGACCAAGCAGGTACGCATCCGTAACCTGCTGATGCCCGCGCAGAAATGGCCGAAACGCCGCTGCGGCCTCCACCATCGTCAGTACATCGGTCCAAAAAACGTGGGCGGGGTGCTGCATGTTTTCGGCCAGCAAATCGATGGCCTGTTCCGGAGGCGAAGGGTTAGGAAAAGCGGCCGGATTGGAGACGACACGTACGAATCCCGCCTGGGTAAACGGACAAGTCGCCCAGCCGGCTCCGGCGTTCCGCGAGAACCAGTGCTGGGCGGCAGCATGATGCGACGAATCCTGCGAAAAGAGCGCGACCAAAACATTGACGTCGAGCAGCGACACCGGCATCAGCGAACCTTGTGGAGATCCTGATCCGCATCCAGCCTGCGGATCAAATCGGGAGAGACCAGGTGCGCGCCCGCCGACCGGGCGAATACACGCAATCCGTTTTCCACAAGGGTGGGAACAGGCTGAGACAGCGCGCGACGGATCAGATCCGAAGCGGCTCGCCCTATCGAAATTCCCCGATCTGCGGCATAGGTCTTCACCTCGTCCAGCATGTCATCGTCGATGGACAGGGTGGTGCGCACAATCCCATGATGCTTTTTTTATGTTTTGATGTCAATCACTGCGATTGATGACGAGATGAGCGAAGCGGCATCGCCGCCTCGCCCGAAGCTTTTACTGCGGCTGGCTCGCCCGCACCTCTTCGCCGTCCATGGAGAGCGGCAGCTCCGGCTGCTGGCGGCCGAAGCCCTCGTAGGCGCGGATAATGCGCTGCACCAGGTGGTGGCGTACCACATCGCCGTCGCTGAAGTGGACGAAACGGATACCATCCACTCCATTGAGGACGTTCATGGCTTCCACCAGTCCCGACTTGCGCGGATTGGGCAGGTCGATCTGGGTAATGTCCCCGGTAATGACCGCTTTGGCGTTGTTGCCAAGCCGGGTCAGGAACATCTTCATCTGTTCGCTGGTGGTGTTCTGGGCCTCGTCCATGATGATGAAGGCGTCGTTCAGCGTGCGGCCGCGCATAAAAGCGAGCGGGGCCACCTCGATCACGTTGCGCTCCAGCATCTTGTCCACCCGCTCCGGCTCAATGAGGTCGTAAAGCGCGTCGTACAGCGGACGAAGGTAGGGATCGACCTTTTCCTGCAGAGTTCCCGGCAGATAGCCGAGACGCTCCCCTGCCTCCACAGCCGGACGGACCAGCACGATACGGCTGATCTTCTTCGCCATCAGAGCCGCAGCGGCCATGGCAACCGCCAGGTAAGTCTTGCCGGTTCCGGCGGGACCGATACCGAAAACCATGTCGTTCTGCTCGATGGATTCGAGGTAGTGGCGCTGATTGAGCGAGCGGGGCTGCACCATCCGCTTCACTCCGGCCGAGCGCTGTTTGCCGCTCTCGGCAAGCGAGCGCAGCGAAACAGTTGGATCCGCTGCAACAAGACGAAGCATGCCGTTCAGCTCTCCGTTCTGGAGCGAATGGCCCTGCCGTCGCAGGGCTTCGTAGTCCTGAAAAATGCGCTCAACGCGCACAATGCTGTCCTCGGAACCCTCCACCAGCACTGCATCGGACCTCAGGTCGATGCGGGCATGGAGAGCGTCCTCCATCAGTCTGAGATTTTCGTCGCGGGTCCCGAACAGGGGCTCAAGATTGGGCGTGATCTCGAGAAGTTTTCTCATCAGACCTGGAAAATACCTCCGGACGCAGCCAAACAATGGCCACGCGGCTGAATGGAAATTTGGAGTGGGGTTGACGCGGGCTGGGACCAGCACAACTCCACACTGATTAGATGCATCAGCTGGAGCGCTGGAGTCGGATTGGCATTGGCCGCCAAATCAGTCGCTGTTGCCGCCAGAGTAGCCCTGCGGCGGTGGCCAGTCAACAGCATTCGCTTGAATTTTTTCGGGTGGAACCGAGACGTGCCACACGCAAAGCCGTCGGCCCCACCCGAAGCGCGCAGCTTAAT